>JAFXGO010000009.1 GCA_017520185.1 Elusimicrobiaceae bacterium
AGCAGCTTTTGCCTTGAAACAAGCGCAGACGAAGATGTACTGGCAAAGAGCAGGCATGCCGATTATTGGCACGCTCAAAAATGCATGGGGAACATTAACAGAAGGCAATTACCTCTATAACATTGCCCCGATCCGCTTTGCCAATAATAAATTCTATCAAGCCCAACAAACACTTGATGATATCAAAGCTACTGTCCCGCAATTTTTTGTTAATGCACAATTTAATGTAAAAGGTACACAGAAATATGTAGAAAAAATTCTGCAAGCTTTTGTGCCCCGAACCTCGTTAACATTAAGTGCTAACGGTCTTGGTGCGGTATTAAATACCTTTAAGCATAAGAGTGCTATCCGCAAATATGCCGCTGAAATTACGACCTCTGTAGAGTCTATTGCCAAGAAATGGTTATCTTCCGGTCCTATTAAAGTAGGGGTGGGTGAATCTATTGTGTTTGCTATAGGTAATGACGTCCTTGCCTCAGTTGAAAATATGGCAATTTCTTCTCGTGTGAAACAAAACTTGGCTTTTGCCCTTGCAGACGAAATCGTCAAGCAAATTCCGGGTGCAACGCGTATTTTTACGGAGCAAGATCACCGCAACTTTATTTCCGGTGCTTTTAGAAATGAAGACGCCATTTTAGCCGCTATTCCGGCTGAAATGAGTGCCGGCGCTCAATCCTTCCAGGGAATTAAGATTTTTGCCATGGAGGACTTGGTTTCTATCTTCACGGAAGGCTTGAAAGATGGCTCCATGTATCAGAAATTAAATATTTCCAATATGTCCTCTACTGCTTATGCGGCGGCGCAATATGCTGTTAGCGATACGGTGCTTCCTGAACATAAAGAGTTATTTAAAACCATGATGGACCGAGAGTCCATACCGGTGGTAGTGGGTATTAAAAAATCTGTACAAGTGAATAATGGTATTATTCCCCAGTCCGATTTAAGCTTCGTAGCCGCTTATATGACTATAAACGGCAAGGCCGGCTGGTACAATATCACCGCTGCATACGGAGACCTCTTGGTGGTACCCTTCTCCGCTACTCAGCCGTTTGTAAAAGAAGATGTGGTTTTCCCCGTAGAAGTCAATAATAGTTCTAAATCCGGTATTTTGTATTCTGGATTGCCGGTTATGAGTTTCTATAATTCGTTTAAGAAAATGTTTGCCGGTATCAGCAATTACTTCAAAAATGCTGCCAACAGACCCGAACAAACGGTGGATCAGGCTCGTGCCTTGAATAAAGCCCGTGCCTTGCGCTTCTTGGCGATGTTGGGTGCGTTCTCTGCCATGACTGGGTTTGGTGACTTTGTGGCTCCGGCGGTAGCACTGTTGAAGGCGGACTTAGGATTATCTACTTTCATGGCCTCTTTGGTGACATTGTCCGGATTTTCGATGTTTGCCTTGTCTGTGCCTTTAAGTATTTTACAGGCTAAGTTTGGTCGTACAGCCATGATTAGAATCGGTTTGGCTGTATCTGCCTTAGGTATGTTAATCCCGACGATCGTAATCGGTACGCAGCCGCTGACGACCATGAACCAATTCTACGTGGTGTTAGGTTCTATTGCCTTGTTGTGTGCCGGTTCTACTACGTTGAAAAATGCGGCCAGTGCCTTAGTCTTTGACGTCGCTCAAAGTAATGAAAAGGCCGGCTCTGCCTTGTCTATCTTGGACGCTACCAAAATTGCACCTACCATCTTGAACTGGGTCTTGCCGGGTGCTTTGGCTGCGGCGGGTATGAACTGGACTTGGTTGTTCCCCATCTACGGCTCTATCTTGGGTCTTGGATTTGTGGGTTCCCTGTTCCTCAATGTGGCAGAAAGTACGCCTGCTAAGAAAGTCAGCTCTTTCAAAGAAGGTGTCCAATCTGTTTTTGGTACTTATAAGTTATTGAAGAATAAGAACTTAGCCTTACTGTTCATGGCCGGATTCTCTTACATCGGGGCCGAAATCGGGGCTATGTCTAACGCGCCGCTCTTGCTTGAAAATGTGTTTGGTATCCCTGCTTCGACAGCCAGTACCATTACTTTAGGCACGTTGGTGGCCGGATTGTTTGCCAGCCGCTGGTTAGCCCCCCTCATTCCGGAACGTTTCTTGGGTGCTAAGACATTAATTGCCTCCGGTGTGGTGTCCTTAGTAGGCTTGGGAATGGTCCTCTCCGGTGTGCAAGGTGTTGCAATTGCCGGTTTGGCTTTGACGGGGTTGGGTTATGGAAATATCTTCTCCATGATTATCAACTTGGCTCAAGCTGAAGATACTACCCGTGTTGACGAAATTACGGGTCTATTGATGACCAGTATCATGGGTGGCGGTTTGTTGACACCTGTGATGGCTACCTTTGCCGATGCGGCCGGTCCGTTAATGAGCTTTGTAATTCCGACGGTCTTGGTATCCGGTATCGTTGGTGTAGGTATCCGTTCCTTGTTGCGCGGTGGTAAAGGGCCCGGTGCGGCAGCTGCCAAAAAAGCCTTTAGCATTAATGCTTCTACCAATGCCAATGATGTGATGATGCCTACTTTAGATATACCGAACTTTAGAACTTGGGACCATCACTTCATTCTGGAACAAAGAGCAAAAGATAGAGCCACAGCAATGCTGGGTACGATTTCCAAATCTGACTATCAAACGCTGGGAGAACTGGCTTCTTTCGGCGGGGCAATGAATATCAGATCTTTGGATAGATTCAGAGATGTCTTGATCAACGGTCTTGCTGTGAACGAGCGTGGTTTCACATTTCAAAGAGGAATTAATGCGAAAAATCTGCATAGCTCTCTTTCTCGTACGGCAGAGGAAAATATCCCTCTAATGATTTTATTGAAAACCGGAGCGGAGGATGATATTCTCCAGCTAAGAGGGTATGAAAACACTTACAGAGCAGTCTCGAAAGCACTTCCTGCCGATCAATTAATTACGATTGCTTACTTGCGTAATAACAATGCGGAAGGTTGGTATCATGTATCTATCGGTACTGACAACCAAATCAAGGCTGTACCGTTAAAGCAATATTTAGCAGGTATACGGGCAGAAAATACCGTTTTCCGCAAAGTCGTCAACTTCTTTAAAAACCATAAGTGGTTGGGGTTGGGCTTGACGGCCGGTGCGGTGGTGCTTGGTTTGGGAATGCTGGATATTTTGACACCGGGTATGGGTCTTCTGACGGCGGCTGTTTTGCCTGTCGGTTTTAAATCCGGTTCCGGAAGCGTATTTAGTGTTAACCCCCTCACCGATACGGAAAAAGTGGCTTTCCCCAATAATGCCGCGTCTTCTCAAACGGTGGCGGAAGCTAAGCAGGTCCTCAATGATAGATTTGATACGATGTGGCAGGCTATGCCGCAATCGGTCAAAGAAACGATTCATGCTTCTTTCTTACAACAAGGTATGTTCGTTCATTCTTTGGCGGACGTGAAAAATATTTTGACGGAAGGTTTGACCAGCCAACAGGCGGCGACTTTTGAATCTAACTTCTACGGAACGACGAATGCGCATTATGGCTCTACGATGTCTGATGCCTTGAGTTTGGAGCAAGGTATTCCCGTTATGTTGTTAGTGGAGAAAGGCACTAACTTGACAAACCTTTCTTCTAAACAATTTACCACTTTAGCCTACTTGCGTAATGGTAATGCTGAAGGCTGGTATCAGATGTCTGTGGGTAGAAACGGAAAAATGGACGCCATGCCGGTAAGCCGCTATTTTGATATGGTGGCAGCACCCAGAAAAGCGTTTTCCGTCAATGCCGCTAAGGATACGGAAAAAGTGGCCTTGCCCAATGCCGGCTATGCCAATCAATCTACCAGCGAAGTGGTAAATATCTTAGATGATAGATTTAATGCCATGTGGCAGGCTATGCCGCAATCGGTCAAAGAAACGATTCATGCTTCTTTCTTGCAACAAGGATTTGTAGCCGGATCTTTAGAAGATGTAAAGAGCGTGGTGCGAGATGGATTGAGTGCTCAACAGGCGGCAGGCTTTGAATCTAACCTTTATGGAACGGGCGACGGCCATTATGGCTCTACCATGTCTAATGCCTTGAGTATAGAACAAGGTATCCCCGTCATGTTGTTGACGAATAAAGCTACATCTTCGGGTGCTCTTTCAACCGATAAATTTATTACATTGGCTTACTTGCGTACGGATAATAATGCCGGTTGGTATCAGATATCTGCCGGTAGAGGTAATAAACTCAATGCTACCCCGATCGAGGATTACTTCGCCCATCAATTACAAGTGGGACAGCAGGGTTTTGTTCAAAAATCCGTTAACTTCGTAAAATCCAATAAGGTATTGCATTTTGTTCTGTTTGCTGGTGCTGTGGCATTGGGACTGGGATTATTTGATGCCTTGACTGTCGGAACGGGTGTTTTAACGGCAGCAACCAGTATCTTTATACCGGTGTCTGATCTGGGCTCTATCGATCCCAGAAGTATTCCGACTGCTGAAGAAGTGAGTGCTTATGCAACGGAGAAAGTAGATTTGGTGACTCCTATAAAAGATAAAAAAGGCAAACTCTCTTCTTATCCGAAAGCAGGAATCCATATTTCTCAATCTTTACCGGGCAGAAATCGTACTACAACCAGTACGGTCTATGCAGATGGTTTGCCAGAGATTACCAACAATGGGCAAATAGAAGGCGTGCTGAAAGCTCCTAAATTCAATGTAGCCGCTGAGCATGATGCCCAAGTCTCTGCCGTCTTGCCAAAGAATGCGGATGTGGTGAAAACTGTAATTTTGAACTTCTCTGATGTTCATGGTGCAGATGTTCAAAACTTTGTTAATGTAGCGGAGAGATACTTCCAGATTTACGGTAGAGAAAATGTAATCGTCACCAGCAACGGAGACGGGTTTACCGGCAGTTATTTGCTTAATAAGAATCCGGAATGGGGCCTGTCTCAAATGATGCATATGGGTGTAGATGCCTGGGTGATGGGCAACCATGAAGTAGACCGCGCCCGTGTGTTCTTGTCCAACTTGATGTATTTGAAAAATGAGGGATTATGGACACCCGGAGAGGCTGTCTCTTTGGTAGGAAGCGGGCCCACCTTCTTAAGTGGCAGATTAAGAGTTTTAAACAAAATTGAAGAAAACACCTTGCCGTATGTCATTAAAGTGACGGGTAAAGGGGAGCGTGTGGCTATTGTAGGCTTAGGAAAGCCCGGTTATGGTAATGTGGAATATAAACAAGGTATCCAGGAAGAAGCGCAAGAAGCTTTTGATGTTTCTTTAAACCGTGCCATTGATGCTTTGAAAGGTAAGCAATTAGATCACATTATCATCTTGCAACACGAATCATTAAATGACTCTCGCGCAGATAGCCGTGCTATTGCCATTGCCGAAGCTTTGGCTCAATTGCCTGCTGAAATGAAACCTTTGGTCCGTGTGGTGTATGAAGGGCATAGTCACCATGTCAACCATAAAGTTGACTCCAACAACTTATTGCATTTGCAAGGACAAGGAAATGGTGGCGCCATGTGGGCTACGGTATTGTACCGTGTACCCGGTAAATCCACGTATGTTTCCAATGTGCTTTGGAGTGGAAAAGAAGCGGGTGAATTGACTAATTTTGCTGAAAATAGTTTATCTAAATCTATGGCCAATGCAACAGCTTCTTTGAGAGATCAAATCACAGAAGATCTTAACGATCCTATCGTTAAACTGGTGGGATTGAGAGATCATCGCACCAGCGGTCATTCAAGCTTCTTAGAGCCTGCTATTGGAAACATGGTGGCGGATGCTTTCTATTGGTATGCCAAAAAACTCTCTCGCGAAGTTGATAACAGCCAAAGACTTGTATTAACAGATGAAGGTGTGGCTATCCCTAAAGATCGCATTATTGGTGCTTCCAGCTACCAAAATACAGGGAAATTTAAATATAACGAGTATATGACCTTGTCTGCTCTGACGGACCACTATCCCAATCCGGAGCCGTTTGCTGTTCGTCGCATTACCGGACAACAGTTGACTGATTATATTCGTGAAAATCTGGTCTATTGGGATGCCAGCGGAGAGGTGGTGGTATCTTTTGCCTTCTCGCATAATTTGCGCGCCGTCATCAGTGGTATTAAGACCGAACGACAAGCCAATGGCAAAATGAAAGTGACTGCTGCGAAAGTGGATGTGTATGTGTTGACAGGCGCCGAAGGCGAGAGAAAGTACACTCCTATTGAATTAGATGGTACTTATTATTTGGCGATGCCGCATCACATGATGGTAGGTCTTTATGAAGCCAGCGGTTTTGCCAATACGGAAAGATATGGAGACTATACCGCCATTTATAAAGAAGAAAAACTTTCCTTCTCTGACGTAATGGAATCTTTCTTCAGAACGGCCAGTGCCAGTAGAGCCAGTAAACGTCCTGAAAGCATGACTCCGCGTAAATGGTATCGTTCACAGGCCCTGCCCATTGATGTGAAGCCTAACCATGTGCCTTTCCGAGAATATTACATCACTGATGAAAATGGGGCACGTACGATTATAGAAGAATCACAAATTCATTGGGTTAAAAACAGACCGTATCAGAAAATTGATCTGGGCGGACGTCATATTCTGGTACCGGTGCAGTCTATCCCTGTTTTTGAAACACATGCCGGCCGTATCTTAAATGCAGATAATGCTCTGCCGGGTGGTGTCTTGCCCGATAAGGCCACACTGGATGCTCTTTACTCCGGTGAACTGTCTTGGGGTGACGTGTTCGGAGATGGAGAAGCAGGTGCAGCAGGCCAAACAGGGGGAGCCGTGTCAGAGACAGGTGCTGCACAAACCCCCATCGCTGGGACTGTGGCGCAAGCAGGCGAGGTGCAAGCAGCCTCCAGCCAAAATAAACTTGGGGACAAGATACTAGGCAGTGGCATCTTGCAAGTTGTTATGGTGGCCGGTGCGGCATTGGGGCTTTCCCTTTTAGATGCATTAACACCTGGTACCGGTCTGTTGGCGGCGGCTGTTTTGCCCATCGGTTTTAAGGCATCTTCTAACAAGCAATCCTTTGTTATTAATCCGTCTACTGATACTGATAACGTGGCCATGATTGGTTTAGGTACTGGGGATAAAAAAGATTGGCTGCAAAATAACCGTACTCTTAAACGAGAGCGCATGGACGAAATGTGGGCCGCCATCCCGACGGATATTAAGCAATCCATTCCCAAAAAATTCTCTTTGTATAGAGGAATGTTTTTACATTCTTTGAATGATTTGGACAACATTTTGGCCAATGGTTTGCAATTAACCAAATCCTTGCCGCATGAAGCCATTTTCTTTCAAGCAAGTTTTAGTAATTTTAATGGCGGCGTTAAAACAGATAATCCAGTCCTGTTTTATGCTACGGAAGCATTTAAAGGCATACCATTATTGGTAATGATGAAGAACGGTACTGAAAACATCGCAGTTCGCCATGATTTAATTGATTCGTATAGATTGGTACCGCAAGATATTTCTCCTGAAAAATTTGTCACTTTTGCCTATTTGCGCCACAATGGTGTGAAAGGTTGGTATCAAGTAGCAAAAGCAGATAACGGTCAAATTTTGGCTACGCCTATAACTGACTACTTTGAAAATGACGCTAAGAAATTACCTCAGGCTACTCCAAATAATCAAAGTTTTGCCCAAACATTAGGTAATTTTATACAAAATAACAAATTCTCTACTTTACTGGTTGCTGGGGTAGGGGTAGCATGGGGGTTTGGCCTTCTGGATGCTCTATCCGCCGGTATTAGCTTGTTGCCGATAGTCCTTTCTTCTCTTTTCAATGCTAAGTCTTCGCCCAAATCTTCTATACTGAAGACTTTGACTATTTCTGTTGATGATACAAAAAACGTATTAATGCCCCTTTCCTTTTTTACGCAAAAAGAAATGGACGCTTGGTATGCCTTAAATCCTCAATACAAGAATAGATATGAGCAAGGATTTGGCACCAAACAAGACTTGGAAAATACTTTCCTGCTTAATCAAAGAACGGAAAAAATGTTGGGGGTGGGATATAATTTTGAAAATTATTTAAAGGATAATTTTTATCACTATGCCAGCGTGCAGGGAAGAAACTTGAATTTGACGAAAGTTCGTGATATTCTGCTTCGTGGATTGGATACAAAAACTCCGGTTGGAGGCTTGTTTACTGCTGATTTAGAGAGTGTACCATTTGTTCTGGCGGTAAAACATAGTGCAAAAGGTAAATTTGGTGCTGGCGAAATATTACAGGAATCTTTATCTCCGAAAGACTTTACTGCCTTTGCTTTTTTACGCGGTGGATGGGATCTGGATATGGATTGGTATCAAATTTCCGTTAATAAAAATGGTGAAATTGTGGCGGTACCTGCTGAAAGATATTTCATGAATCTGCAATCTCGCAACAATTCCCCCCTCCGCCAAGCAGTTAAGTTAGCGCAAGAGGCGGTTGGGCAAATATCTTCTAAAGTAGTTTCCGGTTGGAAAACCTTTAAGCAGAAATTTGCTACTACTGCTTATTTAAATCCTGCTACTGATACGGATAAAGTGGCCTTGCCGTATATAAACCCCTCTCTTTCGTGGGATGTTGCTGTCGGTTCTCCAATGGCGCAAGAGATGCAACGGGCTCATGCTATGTTTGAGGCTATCCCCGCTACCATCAATGAACAGATGCTTGCTAAGTATTTCTCCTTGCATACAGGAGCTTTGGCGCCGTCTTTAACTGAGTTAAAAGGTATTTTAACCAAAGGAATTGAATCCTCTAAAATTCCTTATCAATCGGTTTTTAGTGATGAGTTGTTATTTGAGCAGAACCCCGTATTTCTTTCCGCATCTAGTTGGTTAAAAGGAATCCCCGTTTTGGCTATGATCAAGAAAGATTCCTCTTTTGCTACGTTATCTGCTGAAAAATATCAAGGTAATTCATATGTGTTGGAACAAGGAATGGATATACCGGCCGATCAATTTGTGGCTTTTGCTTATTTAAATCAAAACGGGGTTTCCGGTTGGTATCAGGTGGCTAATGGAGATAATGGGAAAATTGTTGCTACGCCTATGGCTAAATACTTTGCCTCTTTGGAACGCCAAAATTTTACCACAGGCCAAAAAATAGTTAACTTCTTGAAAAATAATAAATTGGCTTCCTTTCTTTTAGTTGGTAGTGCCGTAGCAGTAGGACTGGGCCTTTTAGATGTTATGACTGCTGGTACAGGTATTTTTACGGCGGCTATTTTGCCGGTAGGCCTTAGATCTGCTGCGGATCGGAAACGGCTAGAGACAAATGTGAACGTAGCCGTAAAATCCGTATCGGACAAGATGTTCTCTCAACCATTAAATGTACCCGTTGGAAAGCATGTGTCTGATGTATTAATGGATCAAGTGTTGCGTTCGTTAAAAAATATTCCCATCAGACAAGACAGCAAAGAGTTGTTAGCGGCTCAAGTAGGGAAGGAATTAAGCC
Source organism: Elusimicrobiaceae bacterium (assembly GCA_017520185.1). Classification (NCBI taxonomy): domain Bacteria; kingdom Pseudomonadati; phylum Elusimicrobiota; class Elusimicrobia; order Elusimicrobiales; family Elusimicrobiaceae; species Elusimicrobiaceae bacterium. Next base: position 9,387 of record JAFXGO010000009.1, read on the forward strand.
AAAAACTCCCCCACGCCACTCGTTTTACGGCCGCTTCGGATAAATATAGTTTTATTTCCGGTGAGGCTCGCTCGCCCAAAGGTCTTTTAAAAGCCATTCCTAACGAGATGAAGGCCGGAGCGGACTTATATCGCGGTTTAAGAATATTTGATTTAGAGGATATTCAAAATATTTTAACTACCGGTTTGAAAGTCAGCCAAACTCGTTCTAGTTTGAAAAGAAATTATTTGAGCTCTGATATTTCTTCGGCGGTGCTCTATTCAATGCAAAACCCGCATATTTGGAGCGATTTCCGCCAATATGACAAAGAAAGTGCGGATCAACACGCTATTCCTGTAATTGTTGGGATGAAACAAACCGACAAGATAAATGTTTCTTCTCAAGGGGATGAACAGGTTGGCATTACTTCTCAGGATATTCCTGCTTCCGAACTTAGTTTTGTAGCAGCCTACATGACTATTAACGGAAATACCGGTTGGTATAAATTAGCCATAGATAATGGAGAAATGGTGGCAATGCCGTTCTCTACTAAGCAAGAATTTATAACAAATGGCCTATGGCATCAAGTGCAGGATGGCGGTGCACTCGCTGCGCAACATTCTTCTAAAGAAAAAACCTTTCAATCCATCTCAAAAACTGTATCTAACTTCTTTAAAAAGAATAAATTAGCCAGCTTCGTTTTAATGGCCTTAGGTCTTGGATTTTTAGATGCCTTGTTGAGCGGTACCGGCTTATTGACAATGGCTATAGTACCTTTTGGCTTTACCGGTCTTGATGAAGAAGGGTTGGATATCTTAAAAGAAGAACAGGCCGTCAAAAGTGCCTATGCAACTACCTTTAACCAAGATTTACAAAGACATTTAGCCAATAGAGCCGCCGGAATTGAAGAAGCTAAAGAAGCACCCCTTTCTTTTGATGAAGTGGCCCCTGCTCCCATTCCGCAACCGGTATTATTACAGAAAAAGGCTCATGTTTTTAGAGCTCCTATTGAAAAAGTCGGAGGAGTAGGTGCTTTTGTAAATTGGTTGACGCGTTTGCATCCGAACAGAGCCAACAAAACAGTTGCAGTGCCTACAGCAGCCAGAAATACGACATCTACTGTATATATAAATGCCCCCATGCAAAATCTTAAAGATGCTCCGGAAATTTTGGATATGCCGAATACGAAAGAGGCTTTGCTCGCCACATATGCAAAGAATTTGCCAAAAGGTATATCTCCAAATGTTGCTAAGCAAACAGTTATTCTCAATTTTTCTGATTTGCATGGTTTGCCAGCAACCAGCGTTATACAGATTTTAGAAGCACATTGGGATGCTTTTGGCAGAGAGAATGTAATCGTAGTATCCGGCGGAGATATTGCTACCGGCGGTTATATTTTAAACGAACATTCTGAATTAGGGGCTTATATCTTATCTCATACAGATGCTGCCTTGTACGGAAATCATGAGTTTGACATGGCTAACGACTATGTGGCTAACTTGCTGACGCTTAAATCTTTTGGCTTATGGAGCACAAACATGGCCGAAAGCAAAGTGGGTAGCGGTCCTGCTATATTGGGCAATCAAGTGCGTATGTTTAAAGGGGTCATAGATACCTTGCCTTTTACGGTCAAAACTACTATCAACAAAGAAAGAGTGATGGTGGTTGGTCTGCCTAAGGCCGGATACGGCAATGTGTTTTATACCCAACCGGAGCAGGCCCATGCCTCTGTAAAAGAAACTTTAGATGTGGCTATTGCGTACGCAAAGCAGCATCCGGTAGATCATATTATTATAGTGGCACATGAAGCATTAAATGACCATAGAGCCGATACTCGCTCTAAAGAGATTGCAAGTGCTTTAGCAGCTGCTCCTGAAAATATACGCAAAATTGTACGCGTCGTCTATGAAGGACATTCGCACAAACCGCAAATGTGGGTGTCTGATACGGACAATATTTTGCATACTCAAGGCTCTGCAAAAGGCGAGGCTACCAATGGCATCGTGGGAACGGTGCTCTATCGTGTTCCGGGTCGTGCTACTTATGTTTCCACTCAACTGTGGAATTCTACAGACGGGGCTATGCAAGCCCCTGTACCGGGTACGGCTGCACATATTTATAATACCATTGAAAAACAATTAGAAAATATGCATGGTGGTTTAGATAAACCTTTTGCCTTATTTACCGAGCCACTTGCACGCTTTAAAGATGAACCTAATAAAGGCTCTGCTGAAAACGGATATATCAATTATCACGATAATTCCGCCAGCAACTTTATGGCTGATGCCGAACGTAATGCCATCAAACAAAAGATTAGGATTTCTCCCATGACCGGTGTGGCGGAACTGATGGATCACGGATTAGGATCTGCGCCGGTGGCTATTGATAAATATCAGGTAATTGGCGCTGCTAGTAAAGATAACTCCGGTAAAGTGCCCTACAAAGGTGCCATGACTTTGCGTTTGTTGAGTGAACACTTTCCTAATCCGGAGCCAACTTCTTTGGCCAGAACGACCGGTTTGGGATTTATAGAATTGGTGAAGAATAATATTTCTATCATTGATGGAAAGATTGTTCCTACATTCTATTTTTCCCACAATGTTCGTATTGCTTATGATGTGGAAATTGGTACCCGACAAGTCAAAAAAATTGTAAAAGAAAAAGTGAATGGGAAAGAAGTAGCAGTAGAGAAAGAAGTGTCGGAAACATATCCGGTAGTACATGACGTGCATGTGTATATGTTGGGCTACGATGATAAATACACCCCCATTGATGAAGAAGGTATTTATTATTTGGCTATGCCGGACCATATGAGAGTAGGCTGGTACGAAGGAAAAGATATTCCTTTCTTCTTAGATAAGAATCCTGTTTATATTGAAGGGTTGGACCGTATGTCTACTACGATGCAAAAGTTTATGCAATCGGCCCCCGTTCAATTAGCTCAGAAGATACGCTTACATCCGCCTCATTGGTATGAAAATCAATTGGCTCCTGTCAGACCAATGGTTTCTGATGTGGATAACCCGATGAACTTGCCGGTGTTTGCTCCGCGCTATGGCCGTATGTTAGATTTGCGCTCTCTGCCTTTCATCCCGACCAAAGAGCAGTTAGATGCCTTATACGCTGGAGAATTGGAATATGGCGACGTGTTTGGGGATGAAGATGTGGGCCCTATTTCTGCATTACCTCATCTTAATTTAGGAGGAACTCCTGCCGGAGCATCGGCAGGAGTTTCCGCATCTGCTACGCAACTGACGGAGTTGGTGTTTAAGATCAGATATCTGCTGATGGATCCGAGTATACCGACAAATCAACTGGAACGTCTTGTCCAAATATTCCAATTTTTACGCAGGTATGCCAATAGTGTTTCTCAATCTCAATTAAATGAATTTAGAAAATACGTGCAACAAATTACGGCCACATCCAAAAAACCTCATGCGGTGATGTGGTTAGGGCCCGGATTTGCTTTTAACGATTTGGAGATGGCTATGAGCAGTTATGCCGGTGCGTTTAATATGGTGATACGGGCCAACCGTCAATTACAGGATATTTTTCAAGCCATAAAACCCAAACAAGAAAACACCCTTATCTTATACGGTCATGGTGCGATTGATCAGTGGCCGTCTGTCGAGCAGCGCACTTGGCTCTCCGTTATGGGTAAAGACTCAATTGTATCTTTAGAAGATCTTTTAAGAGGTCTTGCCAAAACGAAATCTTCTTTTACCAACATAGTACTGCCCACCTGTTTAACGGGCCAAGTGGTGGAGGATTGGGCTCGTATTTCGCGTGAACATCCGGAATTAACGCGCAATGTGGCTATTTTTACATTGGGTTCTCGTTATCTAAACACACATCCGATGTACTTCCGTGCCGGTTCTTATCTTAATTCTGCTCAAGGCAGCATCATGCGCGCTTGGTTTAACATGTTGGCCGCTAATGGAGATGGTATTGCTAACAGAGTGATTGCCAATGGCAAAGTAATTGAACCTTTGAAATTGGCTATTAAAAAGGCCAATGAAATGATTTCCTCTGCTAGTGCAGAAGAAGTGCAACAGTTAACTAATCTGCGCGATGAAATAGTTTCTTTAAAGAAAATTGCCGATGCCAGCAATCCGCGCGAACTTTATAAAGCACTTCTTAATCACGAACGTGCCTATCCGGGCAAGGTGGACAATTTGCACAAATGGATGCCGGTCATCGGCAATCAAATAATGGATACAAACCAACGGCCGTTTAGTTTTGGAAGATTGCCTCAAAGTTTTACTTGGGGTATCGAACGTTGGGCTGTGGAAATACCGGTACCGTTTGTTCATTTAGACAGAAATACGGTTGATTTCATCAGCCAAGTGGCCTTGGAGGCTTATGAAGCAGCCTTGCCTCTTAACGCGACCTCTGACAAAAAAAGACAACGGTAATAGAAAGTGTGGTGCAACCGCTAAAAAACCGGTTATCTTGTTATAAATATAAAATAAAGACCCCCGCTATTTGCGGGGGTTTTTGACTCTTGATTTTCGGTCACGCGCTCGAAGAAAAAATATTTAAAAAAAGATGGTACTTTTACGTAAAATCTGCTAGAATGAAAGAGATGTTTTATTTTATCTTACAAGAGGACAATTATGGACGGAAATACAACCAAAAAGCCCGTAGTAGTCGGTATCGGTGAACTACTGTGGGACGTTTTCCCCACCGGCAAAGTAGCCGGCGGTGCGCCGATCAACTTTGTATATCATGCTACTCAATTGGGTTCTGAAGGTCACGCCATCAGTGCCGTAGGTAATGATCTTTTCGGTACGGAGATTATCCAAGAGTTAGAAAAAAATAATATTGCCTACCTCTGCGAAACCATTTCTTACCCCACCGGTAGTGTAAAAGTAGAACTTAAAAATGGGCAACCCAGCTATACCATCATTGAAGATGTTGCTTGGGACCATATCCCCCTCTCTCAAAAAGCCATTGAACTGGTAAAAAAAGCCGACGCTGTCTGCTTTGGTACTTTGGCCTTACGCAACAATGATTCTAAAGAAACCGTAGAAACTTTGGTCGGTTATGCTCCTGCCAATGCCTTGCGCTTCTTTGATATCAACTTGCGCCAACACTATTACAGCAAAGAACTGATTGAAGAACTTTTGGGCAAAGCCAATGTTTTCAAAATCAATGATGACGAAATTAAAGTCATTAAAGAAATGTTTAACTTGGAAGGCTCTGAAGACGATATCTGCAAATGGTTCTTGGAAAAATACAATTTGCGCTATGTCGTGTTAACGGCTGGCGATAAATATAGCGTCATTTACTCCCCCACCGAAGTATCCCGCATTGACACCCCCAAAGTGCAAGTGGCCGATACCGTTGGCGCGGGTGATGCTTTCTCCGGTGCTTTTGTAGCCGGCATTTTAGCGGGTAAATCCTTGCGCGAATCTCATGAACAAGCCGTCAAAACGGCAGCTTTCGTGTGCACCAAAACCGGCGCATGGCCTGCTTATAATTAATAAGGAGAATGTATGACTGAGAAGAAAGAATCTTCATTAGTTGTAAAATTAGTACCGGTAATGCTGGCGTTCTTTGCCATGGGTTTCGTGGATTCCGTCGGCACCGCTACCAACTACGTAAAGGAAAGTTTCGGTTTGTCTAACACCGTAGCTAACCTCTGCCCTTCTATGGTGTTTTTCTGGTTCTTGGTATGTTCCGTTCCTACGGGCATGCTGATGAACAAAATCGGCCGCCGCAAAACGGTGCTTATCAGCTTGGGTGTCACCATTGCTGCTTTGGTCCTTCCGTTGTTGTCTTATAATTTTGCGACCATGATGATTGCCTTTGCCTTGTTAGGTATCGGTAATGCTTTGATGCAGGTTTCTTTGAACCCCTTAGTGTCCAACATCGTAAGCGGAGATAAACTCGCCAGCTTTATGACCTTTGGTCAGTTCGTAAAAGCCATTGCTTCTTTTATCGCCCCGATTTTGGCCGCTTGGTTTGCTGCCAAATATCAAAATTGGGCTTTGATGTACGGTTTGTTTGCCATCGAAGGCGTTATTGCTTTCATCCTCTTGGCTAAAGAAGACATCAAAGAAGAAGAAATCACCGGCAAACCTTCCACCTTTACGGAATGTTTAGCCTTGTTGGGCAACGGCACCATCTTGTTGTGCTTTGTGGGTATTATGTGCCACGTAGGTATTGACGTAGGTACCAACACCGCCGCTCCGCAAATCTTGATGGATCGTTTAGGTTGGCCTTTGGAAAAAGCCATCTATGCCACCAGCATTTACTTCATGTTCCGCACCATCGGTTGTTTCTCCGGTTCTTTCTTGTTGGCTAAATTGCCGGCGAAAGTGGTGTTCGGCGTGAGCGTATTCTTTATGTTGGCTGCTATGGGCGGTTTATTTGTGTTCCAAAGCCAATGGCCGCTTTACGTATGTATTGCTTTGATCGGTTTGGGCAACTCCAACATCTTCCCGATCATCTTCTCTCAAGCCTTGCTCCAATTACCGGAAAAGAAAAACGAAGTGTCCGGTTTGATGATTATGGGCTTAGTAGGTGGTACGGTATTCCCGTTGTTGATGGGTTTTGCCTCTGATGCTATGGGTTCTCAAGTCGGCTCTGTAGCCGTCATGACGGTAGCCGTAGTGTACTTGTTGTGCTTGGTTGCTAAAATCAAGAAAATTGCCTAATTTGTTTAGGGATAAAAACCCCGCCTTTTAGGTGGGGTTTTTTGTTTTAAGATGTTTTTGTTAATAAAAAAGATATTAGGACTTGACTTGTTTTTTTTTTTTGTTAAATTTTTTATATCAGGAAAAATTTAACAAAAAGGAGTTTTGGATATGAAAAAAATGTCTAAACGTAATGTCGGCGGTTTCACGCTGATTGAATTGTTAGTAGTAGTGTTAATTATCGGTATCTTGTCTGCGGTGGCTTTGCCACAATATCAAAAGACAGTGCTTAAAAGCCGTACCGCTGAAGCATGGGCGAATTTGAACTCAATAAATAAAGCAGTAAATGCTTATTGTTTGGAAAATCCGACGAGTTCTGGAGATTATAGTGAGATAAAAGATGTCTTGCCTATTGAAGTAGATGATTCTAATAATTTTTCTTATATCGGAAAGTTTTCATGTCGTGATATTACGAGGACTGATGGTGGTGTTTATGTTGGGGCAAACTATAATAAAGGCGGAAAGTCTTTTAAATTAGGGCTTGGACCGGGAGGAGAACGCTTTTGCGCCGGAAACAATTGTGGCGATTTAGGCTATGTTAAGTATGGTTTCTTTTCTAACGGACGTTGCCACTGTGGTGTAGGTAGTGGTAATTGCTACTACATGGATTAAATAATATTATGTAAAATCCCTAAATCAAAAATCCCCAAACTGTTGTTTGGGGATTTTTATATTTAATTTTTCTTTTTAATCTGTACACCTGTCGGAGCAAGTAATTGCTTTTGTTGGGGTGAATTTCCTTTTAGTTTTCCGACGATATCAAACAGTAAATCCCCGCTGGTTTTGGGGTCATAAATCTTCTGCTTTCCATCTGTCACCTTAAAAGGCACTCCCTCATAATACCCTTGCGGAATGTGAGCAATGGCCGCCACCCGATAAACGCGTTTGTTTTTTACCTTTTTTCCGTCAATGGTAAAAGAAGTAATTTTAACGGGGTTTTGTTTGTTTTTAGCATTATATTTATAAGTGATTTTTACATTTTCAGAATAAGAAAATAGAGAATAGTCCCCATTTTTATCGTGTTTAATACTTTGAGCAACGGCCCGTTTGAGGTGTTTGCCCGTAATGTCAAAGGTGGAGACATATTCTGTATAGGGCAAAAGTTCAGTCATGTCCCGCCCTGTGAGCGTACCGGGCAATAAATCACGCCGAATGCCCGGCAGTTGAAACATGGCCATATCTATCTTTTCCTGAGGGCTTACCCACTGATACATTTCCTCTGCCACCAACCGAGCTACGGCAGGGGCGCTATCTCCTGCAGTGGGATATTTGGGCAGCAAAACAGGTACTGTTGCAAACTTCTCCCGCAAGGATTTATCTTCCAACTGCTCTAGCAATATAGCTGTTTGCGGCTCTTGAACGCCATCTAAGCGGATATATTCGGCTTTGACACTTTTGAGTTTGCCTGTTTTGTCATCAAAGTCAAAAATAACACGTCCTACCCCTTCCAACATTGCGCCGCTTTCTACAAATAAAGGCCCATTTTGGCCCAATTTCTGCGTATTTTGCAACACATGGGCATGACCACCCAAAATGACATCAATGTTTTCTCTGGTGATTTTAACCCCTTCTAATGTGGGCAGAAAAGAGGAGGGCTTGCGCGAATCTCCGATAGAGTCATGCGCCAAAAAAATGACGGCAGCCGGATCTTGCGCCAACACTTCGCTCATCAAATTTTCCAGTATTTGCGGAGTCACTTTTTCCAGCCTCATTCCGCGCATACCCGAGCCATCTAAAGAAAAACCGATGACGGCCAGTTTCTTCCCCCCCACTTCATAAAAAGCATAGGGTTTAAGTTCTTTATCTGGAATTTGAAAATCTTTGATATTTATAGACAGGATATCTCCGTTAAAATGGCTTAAAGTTTTACCTAAGCGTTCGTCCCCAAAGTCACTGTCGTGATTGCCGATGGTTAGCGCGGCATAGCCTTGCCCTTTGAAGTTTTGCGGGGTTTTTCCGGCGCGATTCATCAAATCAATGGATAGTTTGCCGTCGGAATCATTGGCTTCTTTGTTTCCGCTGCTGAAATCACCCGAATCCAATAAAAGAAAGGGCCGTTGTTCTGCTTGAAGAACGCTCTCTAAAGCAGCAAAACCACCGTAATTTTGACCGTTTTTGTCTGGACGGGCAAAGAAGTATCCGTGAATGTCGCTGGTGTGGTAGAGAGCAATTTCTTTTGCCGATAGATAAGGCAGGATAAAAAGCGAAACTGCCGCTAAAAATAAGGATTTATACAGTATTTTGTACATATTGTCTCCTCAGAATAATTACCTACCCTTTTATTGTGCCATAATTAAGTGCAAATTGTAAAAAAACCGCCTCTGTTGAGGCGGTTTTTATTTAGGCGTTGATAATGTAGAGCAGGTTCGTTTCTCCGGAATGGCCAAACGGGATACCGGCCGTCACTACAATTTTTTGACCTTTCTTTACCAATCCGCTTAACAAGGCTGCGCGGCTGGCCTCTGCGGATATATCCTCAAAATTTTCCAAATTTTTGACTAAAATGGAGGTGACCCCCCACACCAAAGCCATGTGACGGGCAGTGGTAATCTTGGGAGTTAAAGATAAGATCGGCAGGGCCGGACGATATTTAGCGGTTCTGAGTGTGGTATGGCCCGAGTCTGTAAAGTTAACGATGATGTCTGCCGTTTGTACCGCTCTGGCCGCCACCCACGCGGCTGCCGTAATAGCCGTTTCCACAGTGTTTGTGTTAATAGGGTCTCTGCGGACTAGATTTTTAAGATAACTGGGATCTTTTTCCACACTTTTGATAATATTATGCATGGTGTTGACGGCTTGCTGCGGATATTTGCCGGCGGCTGTTTCTCCGGAGAGCATAACGGCATCTACTCCGTTGTAAACAGCGTTGGCTACGTCGGAGGCTTCGGCTCTGGTCGGGGTGATGTTGTGAATCATAGACTCAAGCATTTGAGTAGCGATAATGACCGGTTTGCCCGATTGACGGCATACATCTACAATGCGCCGTTGCAGTACGGGCACCATTTCTGTACTGACTTCTACACCCAAATCTCCGCGTGCCACCATCACCGCATCGGCAAAGGCTACGATTTCAGACAAATGTTCAACGGCGGAGGGTTTTTCAATCTTGGCAATGATTTTGGCTTGGCTGGTCATTAAAGCGCGTAATTCCTGTAAATCTTCGGGTCTTTGTACAAAAGATAACCCTATAAAATCTACACCTAATTTTTCTGCCACCTGTAAATCTTTGCGGTCTTTGGCCGTCAAAGCACTGATAGGCAGTTGCACACCGGGTACGTTTACACCTTTATGGTTGGATAACACTCCCCCCACCAAGACGGTGGTTTGAGCAGAAGTTTCCGTATGGCTGTCCACACGCAGGCGGATAAGGCCGTCATTAAGTAAAAGTTCCAAACCGACGTGCATGGCTTGAAAAATTTCAGGGTGGGGCAAGCAAACGCGGGTTTCGTCTCCGGGTAAATCCTGCATATCTAAGGTAAATTTCTGGCCGTCTATTAAGGTGACGGGGCCATTGGCAAAGGTTCCTACGCGTAATTTGGGGCCTTGTAAATCTGCTAAAATGCCTAAACAAACGCCGTATTTTTTTTCCAATTGGCGAATGATTTGCACGCGGCGGGTCATTTCTTCTTCGGAGCCATGACTAAAATTTAATCGAAAAACGCAGGCTCCTGCTTGCAATAACTTTTCTAACATTTCTGGACTTTCAGAAGCCGGACCGATGGTGGCAATTATTTTACAGAAACATTCTTGTAGCAACATATTTATTCCCCTTTTTAATATTTCATATATTTTATTATTTTGCGGAGATGATTGTCATTGTTTTACAAATATCTGTCAAATTGGATAAAATAATAAATATGCAACCTGTTTTTACTCCCAAAAAAGATTATTTTGCTCCTATGCATACTACCGAGCATGTGCTAAATCAAACAATGCTGCGTATGTTTGGTTGTGCCCGCAGCAAAAATGCCCATATTGAGAAAAATAAATCCAAGTGTGATTTTTTTCTTTCTCAAGCACCCACGCAAGCGCAAATGCAAGAGTTGCAAGATAGAGTAAATGAAGTATTGGCGCGACATTTGCCGATAACGCAAAAAGTGCTCTCTCGTGCTGAAGCGGCCAAAGTGGAAGGGTTGGATTTTTCTAAATTACCGGCCGAAGCGGGTGATGAGCTGCGCATCGTGTTTGTGGGTGATTATGATGCTTGTCCTTGTATCGGTGCACATGTAGAAAATACGAAAGAGACAGGGCATTTTGTCATTTCTTCTTGGGATTATGAAAACGGACGTTTGCGTATTCGTTTTAAATTAGAAAATTAAGGAAAAAATATGAAAAAACTACAAGTATTATTCTTAAGTGCTTGTTTGTTGGCTATTTCCGCTGGCAATCTGCACGCACAAAACAACAAACGGGGATGGGAGCTGGATTTAAAAAAGGCTTCTTTGGATTTATCTTCTACCGACGTTAAAAACGCCGAAGATTATAAAGATTTCCCCAACGCCAAACTTACCTCAGATTCTCAAACTTTAATCAAAGGACATTTGGATTTGCAGGGTAATTATTTTGCGGAACATTTTGTATGGGGCAATGAATTGTTTTTGGACTACGGTAAAACTACATTGAAACCCGTAGATGGTGAAAAAACAACCAACGAAACCTCTGACAGCATTTTGTTTACTTCTTCCTATACGCACCGTTTGTGGAAGGCGGAGAATGCTTTGGGTGGTTTTGAGGCAGGTCCGTTTGCTTCTTTGTCTTATCAGACAGAATTTAACTCTCAGGGTGATTCCCCGCTTAAAAAAGTGTTGCGCGCTGCGGCCGGTGTAAAAATATATGAGGGTACTTATATTAAAAATTTCCAATTAGCGGGATTTGCCGAAAATGATTTTACATACGACCCGTCTTCCGAAAATTACGGTTGGGAAGCCCTCTTGCGTATTGAGCAGCCCATTCGTGAAGGGGTAAAGGGTGTTTATAGCGGTATGTTCCGCAATTACCTTTACCGCAGCCGCGAAGAAGTGACCGATATTGATTATGAGGCTGCTGTTGATGCCCGCTTAGACGTGGCTTTGATGAATGAGATTTCCATCGCTCCGTTTATTCAATATTATACTGCCCAAGCCAGAGCCTTTGGCAAACGTGGGCAAAACCTGCAGATTGGTATTTCTTTCGGTTTTAGCCATACCTTTATCAAAGCCAAAGAAGCAAACTAAATCTTAATACTTATGTAAAACAGCCTGCTTTAAAAGCAGGCTGTTTTTGGTTGGAGAGGAATATTAATTTTTTCGTGCGTAAATAATTTCTTCGCCGGTGTTGGTGAGCAATACCAGCATGGCAGGGCTAACCGTTTTGACGGTGTAGCTTTCGCTAAAAACAAAACTTTCCCCCCCATACACAGTCTTACCCGTCAGAGTAAGTTTGTTTCCTTTTTGTTGCCAAGTTTGGTACTGTAAATCAGGCATATTAATACTGCGGGCGGTGCCGCCTTTTTCAAATACCATGCCGTGAAACTCGCCTTTTTTCAAAGGCACGGGCTTAGTCCATTCTCCTTCTACCGAAAGCGGATTTTGGCAAGCCCAGCAAAAAGAGAAAGCCAATAGAGTTAAAAAGATTTTTTTCATATTTATTATTATATTTTTTCTTATGGGAAAAGTCTTGAAAAAACAAAGAAAAACAGTTAGAATAACACGAAGTAATAGTTCTTGGAGGTTTTATGAAGAAAAAAGTTTTTCCCTTGATTCTTGCTTTGTGTGCTATGCCCTTATTTGCGCAAAATATTGAGAAAAAGACTGAAAAGGAACTGATTGAAGAAGCTCAAATGAAAGTAAAGCTGCAGTTCAGAGCCAGCTCTTCGGCCAAGAGAGCGATGGAAACTGCTTCTTCCGCAGCTCAAGCAGCAGCTGCCAAAGCCCAAGCCGCTGCTCAGACGGCAGCCAAAGCTAAGGTTGATGCGGATATTTCCGCTGCTGCCGCGACCGATACGGCCAACAAAGCCAAGCTTTCTCTGCAAGCCGCCGACAAGGCCAAAGCCGATGCAGATTTAGCCTCTTCCGCCGCGACCGATGCGGCCCATAAAGCTAAAGTGGCCGCCCAAGCTGCAGAAAGGGCCAAACTTGATGCCGATGCTTCCAAAGCAGCTGCTGCCAAAGCCAAAGCCGACGCTGATGCTTCCAAAGCTGCTGCCGCCAAAGCCAAAGCCGACGCAGAAAAAGTGAAGGCCAACGCTGACGAGGCTCTAAATTTGGCAAAAAATGTGGAAGCCTTATTTTCAAGAGGCGGAGCGATGATGCGTTTGAGCTCTGCAGAGAACTCGGATTTGAAAACTAAAATACAAAATAGCCGTGCTAAGGCTGAAGCAACAGCTAATTCGGCCACATCCGTTGCTCAAGATGCGGCAGCTAAGGCATTGGCCGCAGCTAATGCCGCTGCTCAAACGGCTGTGCAAGCTCAGCAAAAAGCCGATGCAGCTGCCTTATCGGCCGCCACAGCTAAAAAAGAGGCTGATACCACTTCTTCCGCGGCCCAAGCTGCCGCTCTTAAAGCCAAAACGGCAGCTGCCACTGCCGCTTCTGCCAAACTGGCCGCCGACACTGCTTCCAGAGCGGCTGCCGATGCTGCCTTAAAGGCCAAAATGTCTGCGCAGTCTGCTTTGGTAGCCAAACAAAATGCAGATGCCGCCGCCGCTGCTGCTGCCGAAGCTGCCCACAAAGCTAGTGCTGCCGTAGGAGCCGAAAATAAAGCTTTGATGCAAGATATTGCCAAAGATGTAGCCAAATCTTACAGAGAAATTTATGCGGGACAACAGCCTTAAGTGAAAAAAATTGTCTACGTCAAAATCCCCCATCATAGAAGGGGGATTTTTTATGCCGTTATTTGTTTTTATCTTGGAATGAAATTCAAACAACTGTTTGAATTTCTTTTTCTTTTTTGATAAAATATACAAAGTTAGATTTATAGGAAAATTATGAAAGACACTCGTACTAAACTGCTTAAAACTGCCGCTCGTTTGTTTGCCCAAAAAGGGTTTACCGGTGCGTCGGTGCGCCAAATCAGTAATTCGGCAAAAACAAATGTGGCTGCCGTAAACTATCATTTTGGTGATAAGCGCGGTTTGTATCTGGCTACGGTGCAGTATTTGGTGGAGGAGAATAAAAACTGGATGCGCTCTGCTCCAAATCCTTTGCATATCCCTGAAGATATTGAAGCAATGAGTTATCAGGAAGCGATGGATCTTTTTCACCGAATTATTGATAAAATGTTGGATTTAAATTTATCTCGCAAAAATATTTTATTGGACCGTATTTTTGCTCGTGCCGAGATGGAAAACTCTCAACAAATGGCCAAAATATTAGTAGGTTATGTGTCCAATTTTGGAGGACATTTTTTTAGAATTTTGTGTTATTTGACGGGATTGGAATTGAACTCAAGCGAACTTATTTTACTTTCTAATGCCATTTTGCGCCAAGCCAGTATTTCAGAGATTAATCGTTTTGCCATTTTACATTCTTTGAAATTAAAAGATTATACTCCCGAAGTAAAACAACAAATCAAAGATGTAGTCTGGCGTAATACATATGCTATTTTAAAATCATACGAACAAGGAACTAAAAAGAGATGAAAAAATATCTATTATTAGTTGCACTGATTGCCGTATCTTTTCCGGCCAATGCTTTGGACCCTTTGGGGGTTTATAGCATTAGACCGCCGGAGGGTTGCGTAGATAAAGATGTGACAACGCAGGAAATGGGGCTGGAGGATTTGATTCAAGTCAGCTTATGCACCAATCCGTCATTGGCAGCCGATTATATGGGGGTCAAGGCCTCTGAAGCCGGACTTGGCACTTCACGTGCGGAATATTTGCCGGGTATTACCGTATCCGGTACGGGGCGTATAACCGGTGAACGAGCAGAGGGTGGCAGTTATACACAAGCAGAGCCATATTCTGCAAAAGCGGAAGCATCTTGGCTTTTATTTGATTTTGGCGGGCGCGGTGCGCGCATTAGTCGTACGCGTGCTTATTTGGACGCGGCTAATTTTGGCTATAATGCTTCCTTACAAAATTTGGTTTTATCTGTTCAGACGGCTTATCTGAGTTTGCTGGCGGCGGATGAATCTTTGGTAAGTGCCAAAGCCAGTTTGGATACATATAAACAATCTTATGAGGAAGCCCAGAAACGCTATAAATTGGGAATGGTTTCATTGAGTGATAAGCTGCAGGCTAAAACTCGTTATGAGCAGGCATTGTTGGCCGTAGTACAACATGAAAATCAAGTCAAGCAATTTAGCGGTAATTTGGCCGTACTTTTAAACTTGTCTCCGGATACTCAAATAAAATTAGCAAAGCCGACCTTCGATGAGAAATTTATTCAAATCGAAAATGATAATGTGCAAGAGATGATGAAAACGGCTTTGCAAGAACGGCCGGAATTGCATGCCCAAGAAAGTAATACCCAGGCGCAAAAGGCTAATTTAACGGCAGCCAAAACCCGCATGTTGCCTACTGTTCGCGCCAATGCTTCTGCTGCTTATAATGATAATTGGAAATATAGTGCCCCATACGGAATGGAAAATGCGGCGGGTATTTCTATTTCCATGCCGCTTTTCTCCGGTTTTTCTAATATGTATCAAACGGCTCAGGCCTCTTATCAGTATAAACAAAGCCAAAATCAAACGGAAAGTTTAAAACGTCAAATTGAAAATGAAGTTTGGAGTGCCTATCAAAATTATAAGACGGCTTTCCGTTCTTATGAAATTAGCCAAACCGTATTGGAAAGTGCTGAAGAAAACGAAAGGGTGGCCTTTCGCTATTATGAAGTGGGTAAAGGCGATATTATTAATTTGTTGACGGCGGTGGCGCAGTTGGCCGATGCCCGTCAAAATAAAATTACGGCTTTCTATAGTTTACTCTTAAGCAAAGCCAATTTGTATAAAAGTATCGGGAAATATTAATTATGAAAAAAAGAACTATTGTCCGTTGGACTAAATATACGCTCGTCTTGCTGATTGGCGGGTTTTTAGGGTTTGTGATTAAAGGCAAACTCTCCGGCGCTGCAGCCATGAATTTTGGCGGTGCCGGTCAAACTACCGTTCTTACTGAAACGGTACAGAAACGTCCGGTTGCTTTGGGCAAAAATTTTATTGCCAAAGTAGAGGCTATTAATGCTTCCGACGTGACCCCGCAGGTGTCTGGCTATATTGATAAAGTGATGTTCAAAGACGGCTCCTTTGTGCAAGAAGGAGAGGTCCTTTTTGTTATTGATCAAAGCCGTTATAAAGCGGCGGTCTCCTCTGCTGAAGCCTCTTTGGAAAAGGCAAAAGCCAGCTTAAAACAAATTGAAAGCGATTATAAACGTCAGTTATCTTTGTACAAGGAAAAAATGCTTTCTAAAGCTGATTTGGAAATGGCTGAAAGCAACTTGGCTAATGCTCAAGCCAATGTAAAAGCGGCTCAAGCCAGCTTAGATTTGGCTAAATTAGACTTGGCTTATACCGAAGTGCGCTCTCCCATTAGCGGTTATATTGGTAAAGCATTGATGACCAAAGGCAATTACACCAATGCCGCTGCCAGCAAATTAGCCCGCGTGATTCAAATGGATCCTATTCGTGTCGTATTTTCTATTACCGATAAAGAACGTTTAAGCGGTATGGATCAGCTGGCTTCTCAGGCACCCAATATACAAATTGCTTTGCCGAACGGAGAGACCATTGAAATCCCCTCCGCTTCCGTATTTTCAGACAATGAAATCAATGCCGATACTGCCACTATGGCTGTATATGCGCAAAGTGAAAATAAAGAGCGCAAATTAGTGCCCGGAAACTATGTAAACGTCACCGTTAGTACAGATACGTTCCGTCCCGTAATTTTGGTACCGCAAACGGCAGTAGCCCAAGATGCAACGGGTCAATATGTGATGACAGTTAATGCAGAAAATGTGGTCATGCAGAAATACATCACTACCGGTGATACAGTGGAAAACAAATATATCGTTTTGTCCGGTCTGGAAGACGGTGATAGAATTGTACCGTTGGGACATCAGAAATTACAAAATGGTCAAAAGGTAAGCGTTAGCGAGAAAAATACGCTTGAAAAAAAGCCTGCGGCCGTTGAAGCAGAAAACAACGTGGAGGCTTAGTAGAAAATGTTTTCTAAATTTTTTATTAACCGCCCGCGTTTTGCTGTTGTTATTTCACTGTTATTGTGTTTAGCGGGTATTATTTCAATTTTTTCCTTGCCGATTGCTCTTTATCCGGAGGTGACACCGCCTGAAGTAGTGGTAATTGCTCGTTATCCGGGTGCGAGTGCGGAGGTAATCGCCAAAACGGTAGGTATTCCGTTGGAAAGTAAAGTCAACGGCGTAGAAGATATGTTGTATATGAGTTCATCTTCTTCCGATGGTTCTTATAACTTAACGTTGACTTTTAAAACCGGCACCGATCCGGACTTGGCTCAAGTAAAAGTGCAGAACCGCGTGGCACAAGCGCAGGCATTGCTGCCCGGAGATGTGACCCGTCAGGGAATTAGCGTATTTCGCAAATCTTCCAACATTTTAGGGTTTATTTCATTTGTTTCTCCGGATAAGAGCCTGTCTTCGTTGGAAATCAGTGATTATTTAAATAATAATGTGCAAAAAAATATCAGCCGTATTACCGGTGTAGGTGATGCAATGGTGTTCGGATCTAGCAAGAGTATGCGTGTGTGGTTAGATGCCGACAAAATGGCCGCTCTTAACATTTCCGTACCGGATGTCACCTCTGCTATTTCCAGCCAAAACTATCAACCTTCTTTGGGTAAAATCGGCGCTCGCCCCAATGACGGAAAAGTGATGACGGTGTTTGCTTTGCAAACGCAAGGACGTTTAAACAGTGCCAAAGATTTTGAAAATATCATCATTCGTACTGATGCACAAGGCGGTTTGGTAAGGCTGAAACAAATTGCCAAAGTGGAAGAAGGGCAGGAAAGTTATAGTCACGCTGCCGAGTTTGATGGTGGTGATTCTGTACCGATGATGATTAACTTGGCTTCCGGTGCCAATGCCGTAGAAACCATGAAGTTAATCCGAGCCGAATTAGAACGTTTGTCTCAGTTCTTTCCTAAAGGACTAGAGTATGAGTTCTCCGTAGATACCACCGACTTTATTAATGCTTCTATTACCGAAGTGGTGGAAACTTTGATTATGACGTTCTTGCTCGTTATCTTGGTATGTTATATCTTCTTACAAGATTGGCGTGCTACTTTGGTACCTGCGGCTACGATTCCCGTTTCTTTGCTGGGTACCTTTGCTATTATGTTGGCGCTGGGATACTCCATCAATACTTTTACACTATTTGGCTTGGTGCTTGCTATCGGTGTAGTGGTAGACGATGCTATTTGTGTAGTAGAGCGTGTCATTTATTTGATGAATCGCGAGCGTAAATCCCCGCGTGAAGCCTCTTTGCAAGCAATGGACGAACTCTCCGGTGCATTAATTGCTACTACATTGGTACTTTTGGCTATCTTTGTACCGATTTGCTTCTTGGGTGGGATTACCGGCGAAATCTACAAACAGTTTGCCGTCACAATTTCATTGGCTGTTTGTTTCTCTACGCTTAATGCTTTGTCTTTGTCTCCGGCTATTTGTGCCACCATGCTTAAACCTATTAAGGAAACGACCTTTTTTCCTTTACGCTGGTTTAATATGATCGTTAATCGCGGTGCGCGCAAATATCGTTCTATAGTACGCAAAGTGGCGCGCAAGATGTTGATTATCGGTTTATTATTTGCCGGACTCTGTGTAATGAATGGGGCTTTTTTAAAGTTTGCCGATACTTCTTTTATTCCGTTAGAAGATCAAGGGGTCATCATTATGGATATTCAACTGCCGGAAGGTGCCTCCTTTGTTCGTACGCAAGAAGTAATTAATAAAATTACTCCTATTGTGCAACAAACTGCAGGTGTGCTCCATTTAACAACGGTAGTAGGACACAGTTTGATGAGCGGATCCGGTGAAAACGTGGCAATGGGATTTCTTTCTTTGGAAAATTGGAGCAAACGTAAAGAGCCCTCTTTAAAACAATCTGCTATTGTCAATCAACTCAATGCTCAGTTGGCAGGTGTAGCAGAGGCAAATATTCGTTTGTTAGAAATGCCGGCCATTCCGGGCTTGGGTACTTCCAGCGGGTTGGATTTGCGTATACAGTCATTAAATGATTTTGATTACAATAAGTTGCAGACCAATACGGAGGGAACCGCTTTTAAGATGATGATGGATCCTTCTATGCAGCTGGCTTATTCCACCTTCAAAGCCAATACGCCTAATATTTACTTGGATGTGGACCGTACCAAAGCAGAAGCAATGCAAGTGCCCGTCTCCAGCGTCTATGCCGTATTGGAAAAATATTTAGGTTCTGCGTATGTAGGTGATGTAAACTTTGGTACGCAGGTAAACAAGGTCATTATTCAATCGGATTGGAAATATCGCGTCACTCCGGAAGACATCAATAAAATGTATGTCATGAATAACAAAGGAGAAATGGTCCCCTTGCGTTCTTTGGTGGATTTGCGCTATATTTTATCCCCCCGCCAAATTATGCGTTATAATCAGTATCCTGCTGCCAGCATTATGGCTACGCCTACCAACAGCACCGGTGAAGCCATGAAGGCAACGGAAGAACTGATGAAAACCTTGCCGAAAGACTATGCCTACGAATGGACAGGTATGAGTTATCAGGAAAAGCAAAATCAGGGCCAAATGATGGTTTTGATTGTATTGGCTATCTTGTTTGCCTATTTGTTCTTGGTGGCTCAATATGAAAGTTGGTCTATTCCCGTACCGGTGCTCATGTCTGTTATGGCGGCTGTGGGCGGTGGTTTATTGGGGTTATGGTTTACCAATCTGCCTTTGAGTATTTATGCGCAGTTAGGATTAGTGTTATTGGTCGGTTTGGCTGCCAAAAACGCTATTTTGATTGTGGAATTTGCCAAAGATGAGCATGAAAAAGGGGCCTCTGTATATGACGCGGCCATGGACGGTTTAACACAGCGTTTCCGCCCTGTACTCATGACGGCCTTTACCTTCATCTTGGGTATGATTCCGATGATTATTGCCAGCGGAGCCGGTGCCGCCAGCCGTCGTGCTTTGGGGGTGCCTGTGTTTTACGGTATGTTGTTGGGTACGATAGCGGGGCTATTCTTGATTCCTTTATTCTACATCTTGATACAAACCAGTGTAGAAAAATGGGCTGAAAGAAAAACTGCTAAGAATCAGCCACAAGAAGTAAAATAAAAAAGTGTTTCTTGTTTTCCCCCGATTTAGCATCGGGGGATTTTTATGTTTTCATGATAACACTGTGGTCAATGCAAACCGTCAGCTCTTTTAATTGCGGAAGTTATTAAGGGCGGTAAAATTATTTTTTATTATTGGCAAGCAAATAGGGGCAGATATTATTTATATTGTGTAAAAAACCCCAGCCTTTTGGCTGGGGTTAAATCAATAAAGATAAGTTTATTTGTTTTCCTTATCTTTAAATTGCATGGCATACAAGGCAGAGTAAGCTCCACCTTTTTGCAACAATTGGGTATGAGTGCCTTCTTCCACGATATTTCCATCATTAATGACAGCAATTTTAGTGGCATTTTGAATGGTTGTCAAACGGTGTGCAATCACGATAACCGTTCTGTTTTTCATCAAATTGTCTAAGGCTTCCTGTACCACCCGTTCGGATTTGTTATCCAAAGCACTGGTGGCTTCATCTAAAATAACGATAGGAGCATCTTTAATGAATGCTCTGGCAATGGCCAAACGCTGTTTCTGACCACCGGAGAGCAATAATCCCCTTTCTCCAATTTCGGTGTCCAAACCGTCGGGTAGTTCTTTTACAAATTCTTCCAGACATGCATTTTTAAGTGCGTTCCACATATCTTCTTCGGTAGCATCGGGGTTTCCTAAAAGAATGTTTTCTTTAATGGTGCCGGAGAATAAGAAATTGTCCTGAAAGACCATCGCAATTTGCTGACGCAAAGACTTTTGAGTAATTTGTGTCACCGGTGTGTCGTCAATTTTAACGGACCCCTTGCTGACGTCATAAAGTCTGGGAATCAATACAGAGACAGTGCTTTTCCCCCCGCCTGAATTACCTACTAAGGCTACGGTACTGCCTACAGGAATTTGCAAGTTGATATTATGCAAGACTTCCCGTCCTTCTACATATTCAAAGTGAACATTTTCAAAGAAGATACCTTTTTCAATTCCCTTTAATTCTTTGGCATCTTGCGCATCTTTAAGTTTGGGTTGTAAATCTAAAATTTCAAAAATACGGTCAATGGCTAAGAAGGAGTTTTGAATGGCTACAAAGTTGTTGCCCACCCCTTTCAACGGAGTATAAAGCATCATAAGCGCTGCAATAAAAGCTACGAAATTACCGCTGGTAATGCGACCACTGACAATTAAATAACTTCCAAAACCAATGACCAAGCCGATACCTACAGACATGATGATATGCATTAAAGGAGATAACCAGTTGGTCGTTTTTACCATTTTCATAGCCAAATTAAAAGTGGTGTCTGTGGCTTTGTGAAAACGTTTACTAAATTCCGGCTCAAGGGTGAAGGAGCGAATGGTTTTGTTTCCGGAAAAAGTTTCGTTATAAATAGTCATGACGGAAGATAAATTGACTACAGATTTTTTTACGATTTCCTTCATTTTTTTGCGTACAAAAACAATCGGATAAAAGAACAATCCTAACACAGCAATAGCAATCAAGGCCAATTGCCAAGAGTTGTACAACATTACACCGGCTAAAGCAATGGAGGAGAAAGTTTTGGAGAGAAATTTTTTGGTATTTTCCACTAATCCGTTGGAGGCGGTTTCAGCATCGTTGGAATAGCGATAGAGAATCGTACCGGAATTGTTATTATCCAAATAACTGCTATCCATAGAGAGCAACTTAGAATAAAGTTTTCTTTTTACGCCAATGGTAATTTTGTTGGCGACCCATGTATTTAAATAGTTGGAAGCATATTGGAGTACACCTTGCACTACGGTAAATCCAACAATGAGGAAAGGAATCATGGCAGAGAAATGAGGTTGTTTGTCTACCATCACCTTATCCATAAAAGGTTTCATAAACATAGCCACCGCCGCATCTAAACCGCCGACGGGGATCGTTAAAGAAACCCCTAATACGGCTCTAAACCAAAAGGGTTTAATGTAAGGCCACATTCTGCGTGCATTAATAACCAATTGATTTTGTGAAATCATTTTTTTTATCATAAAAAGCTCCCTAAAAATAAGAGACTATACTTAAGGTAATTTTAGCATATTAAGACGGCGGAAAAACGTAAAACATGGCAAAAAAAAGCACCCTTTCGGGTGCTTTTTAATCATACGGAGAGGGAGGGATTTGCCTTCCGGTCGTTTTGTTGACTCAAAACGCCTGCAGTCCGGCCTCGCGGTTTTTGCCTTTCGCCGAGTGGAACTTTTAAATCGGCTCAAACAAAAACATCGCTGCGGTTTTCAAATCCCTACGCGGCATAAAGCAGTTTATGCCGCTGCCATTCATTATAAATTAAAAAAGCACCCTTTCGGGTGCTTTTTAATCATACGGAGAGGGAGGGATTTTATACACCGTCTGAGTGCCCCCTACTTCGACCCTAGCACTTTTTTAGTTTTTTTCTATGTTTTATTTTTAAGATTTTTGCGTTTTTTCTTTAGAGACATCAAAGATTTTTCTCATGTTGAACT
>JAFXGO010000010.1 GCA_017520185.1 Elusimicrobiaceae bacterium
CTTGGGCAGAGTGGTTTTTACTTCTTCGTGCAAGATAATGCTGGTAGCCATATTTTTAAGCATGGCATTCTTGTGAGAAGAAGTTTTGCCGAGTTTACGGTATCCAGTATTCTTAATCATCTTTTACAATCCTTATAACGGGTAATACCCTAAATTTTCATGCCCAGAGACAAATTCATCTCGGCCAATCTTTCTTTAATTTCGTCCATGGATTTGGCACCGAAATTTTTGATCATTTTCAAGTCATCTTCCGTCATTTTTACCAAATCGCGAACGGTGAGTACTTGTTCGGATTTTAAGCAATTGATGGAGCGGGAAGAGAGCTCAATGAATTCAATAGATTGGTTAAGCACTTCGTCAAGTTTGGAGTTGACGGGCGTAGCGCCGCTGACACTGCCGGTAGCGGAAATCGGTTCTTGCTCATCGGAAGCGGTGCTTACGGCTACCGTGCCCGGTTCTTCACCTTCAATGGTGAAAATATGCAAGGAACCAGAGAGCAACACCGCGGCACGATGCAAAGCACGGGCCGGCTCTAAGGTGCCGTCAGTGGTGATTTCCAAAATCAAGCGGTCATAGTCGGTTTTTTGTCCGACGCGGGCCGGTTCAACGTCATAGTGCACTTTGACGATGGGAGAGAACAACGCATCCACCGGAATAAAACCGGCCGGGCGTTGAATCTTTGCCAAATCTTCAGCAGGCACATAACCTTTACCGCGGGAAATTTCAATTTCCATTTCAATGCTGCCGCCCACTTCCAACGTGGCCAACTGCAAATCTTTATTTACGATGCTGACACCATCTACTTCTTCAATGTCAGCAGCGGTTACCGGGCCGGGTTTAGCGGCGCTTAAGGTAACATATTCGCGGTTTTTGTTATCCATCTTAATGCGCAAATGTTTCAAATTGAGCAAGATGTTGATGACGTCTTCCCGTACATTGGGCAAGGTGCTGAATTCGTGCACGGCTCCGGCAATGCGCACCGCTGTTACGGCAGCGCCTTCCATACCGGAAAGCAAGATGCGGCGCAAGGAATTACCAACCGTGTGGCCATAGCCGCTTTCATAAGGTTCGGCCGTAAATTTGCCGTAATACTCAGAAGCGGTTTTTTCGTCCAACTGAATTTTTTGGGGAAGAACTAATTCATTAAAAGCCATTTCAGCCTCCGCACTATTTAGAATAGTATTCTACGATGAGCTGCTCATTGACAGGGTAGGACATTTCCGCTCTGTCGGGCCATCTCAAAAGTTTGCCAGTCATTTTCTCCGCATCAAATTCCAAGAAGCTGGGGCGTTGGTTGCGTTTTTCGGTTTCCAACAAGCCTTGTTTTACTTGGGTGTTTTCGGCCAAAGCGCTGCTTAAAGCTACTTTGTCGCCGGGTTTGACTTGGAAAGAAGGTACGTTGACTGCTTTTCCGTTTACCGTTACATAGCCGTGCAAGACGATTTGGCGGGCGGTTTTCAAAGATACCGCAAAGCCTAAGCGGCGCACGATGTTATCCAAGCGGGTTTCCAATAAGCGCAAGAAGTTTTCACCGGTTTGACCTTGCAATTTGGAAGCTTTGTCGAACATATTGCGGAACGGAATTTCAGACATACCAGACTGAAAACGGGCTTTTTGTTTTTCCTGCAAGCTGATACCATATTCGGACAATTTGGTACGGCGGACTTTGCCGGCGCCTTTTGCACCGCGAACTTTGGTGGCGGCCAACTTGTCAATGACGCAGTTGGTGTAGCATTTGGTACCTTTCAGGAACAATTTGCAATCTAATTTTCTGCATTTTTTGCAGCTAGCTTCAGTATTTCTGGACATAAATCTTATACTCTCCGGGCTTTAGGGGGTCTGCATCCGTTGTGCGGGATGGGGGTCACGTCTTTGATAGAGGAAACCGTAAGGCCGGCTTGTTGTACGGCACGTACAGCGGTTTCACGTCCCTGACCGGGGCCGCAAACTTTTACGGCTACTTCGCGCATACCCAAGGCAACGGCTTTTTCAGCAGCTTTGTTGCAGGTAATTTGAGCGGCGAACGGAGTGCTCTTTTTGGTGCCTTTAAAACCATGGGAACCGGCGGTGGACCAAGCAATGGTGTTGCCTTTGTCGTCGCTGACGGTTACGATGGTGTTATTGAAAGAACAATAAATATGCACCACGCCGAACGCAGGAGCTTTGGCGTTTTTCTTTTTGCCTTTTGCCGCAGGAGCAGCAGAGGCGGTTTTCGTTACTTTTTCTTCTGCCATATGTTAAATCCTAAAATTTAAATTTATTTAGACTTAGAACCGACGGTTTTTCTTCTTCCGCGGCGGGTTCTGCTATTGGTTTTGGTGCGTTGACCACGTACCGGCAGATTTCTGCGATGGCGTTGGCCTTTGTACGAACCAATTTCAATAAAGCGGTGAATGTTTTGGGCTACTTCTCTGCGCAATTCACCTTCCACCTTGTATTCTTTTTGCAAGATGGTGTTTAAAAGACCGGCCTGTTGTTCGGTGAGGTCTTTTACTCTGGTAGCGGGGTCAATTTGGCCTTCCAATTTAGCGAGCACTTCTTTCGCATTCTTTTTGCCAATACCATAGATGTATTCCAACGCTACATCAATTCTTTTATTTTTCGGTAAATCAATACCTGCGACTCTAGCCATATTCTATAAGACTCCTATAAATTAACCTTGGCGTTGTTTGTGTTTAGCAACTTCGCACACTACACGTACTACGCCGTTGCGCTTAATGATTTTGCACTTTTGGCATATCTTTTTTACACTGGCTCTAACTTTCATTTATTTCTCCCTATAAGTGATTCTGCCTTTGGTCAAATCGTACGGGGACAACTCCAACTTCACTTTGTCGCCGGGCAGAATTCTTATATGATGAACTCTCATTTTCCCGGATATGTGGCCCAGAACCACTTTGCCGCCCGGAATTTCAATTTTGAACATTGCGTTGGGCAAGGATTCCAAGACTTTGCCTTCTACTTCTATTTTATCGCTCATACATCTCCGAGTTTAGGTTAAATTTCAGAATGCCTGCAAAGGTCATTCAAAAGCAGTAAGAACTTCACTGCCGTGAGCTGTGACTGCTACCGTATGTTCAAAGTGGGCCGCTAAACTGCCGTCCCGCGTGACCACCGTCCAACCGTCACTAAGCTGCCTGACTCTCCATGTTCCCGCTGTAAGCATAGGTTCAATGGCAAGCACCATGCCTTCCTGTAAAACAGGGCCGGTCCCTCTCTCTCCAAAATTCGGAATAGAAGGTTCCTCATGCATGTTGCGGCCAATGCCGTGCCCGCAATAATCACGGACAACGCCCATACCATGAAGCTGCGCAAAAGTTTCCACCGCCCAACCGATATCTCCTAAACGGTTGCCCGGTTTGACTTGCCCGATTGCCTTATAAAGAGACTTTTTGGTAATGTCCATCAGTCTCTGGGCTTCATCAGAAACTTTCCCGATGCCGAGTGTGATCGCGGCGTCCGAACAGAAACCGTCAAGCTTGGCTCCTGTATCGATACTGATAATATCACCACTCTTTAATATTTTATCTTTTTTGGGGATTCCGTGCACGATTTCTTCATTTACCGACGCACAAATACTGCCCGGAAAACCGCCATAACCCAAAAAAAGCGGTATCGCTCCGAAGGAACGAATCGTTTTTTCGGCTATTGCGTCCAAATCTAAGGTGGAAATACCCGGCTGGGCCACTTCCTTCATTTTAGCAAGCACCGCTGCGGTCACCTTACCCGCATTTCTCATCAGTTTAATTTCGTGCTCGTTTTTTACTTCTATCATAAATCCTTCTTAAGCCTTAACTACCGTTAAAAGTTCTTCAAACACTTTTTCCGGTTCTTGATCACCGTTTACTTCCGCATATAAATTTGCTCTTTGATAGAACAAAATAATAGGCTCGGTTTGTTCATGGTAAACGGCTAAACGGTGCAAGACATGCTCCGGCGTATCATCCGGACGAGTGAAAATCTCTCCCTCTTGTTCTTGGCACTGTTGTAAGGAAAAATTGGGTCCGATTTGTTTTACACTACCGTTTGGTAAACGACATTGTTTGCGAGCAGAAAGACGTTGCACCACTGTATCTTCCGGCAAAGTAATCACAATGGCTTTGCTTAAGGTGCGCCCCAACTCTGCCAACATATCTTTCAACATTTCGGCTTGTCTAACGGTGCGAGGAAAACCATCAAAAATAATCGGCTTGGGGGTTTTTTCTACTGTTTTCTTCAGAATAGACAACATCATTTCATCAGAAATCAAATTCCCCTCATTAATAATTTCAGCGATTTCTTTCCCTTCTTCGCTTCCGGATGCAATTTCAGCGCGCAACACGTCTCCGGTAGAAATATGTTTATAATCCAACTCTTTTTCTAACTTATACGCTTGCGTTCCTTTTCCGGCTCCGGGAGCCCCCATTAATACAATATCCATTTTTTCCTCTAAAGACATAAGTTGCGTTTAGGCTCCATTGAGCCTAAACGCAAAATAAACAAACAATAATTTTCAACTTTTTCCAAATTTGGATTTGTAATGACTATTTATTCAAATAGTATTACTGGCCGACGTTGAACCAGCGACCTTTAATTTTTTTGCTGCCTTTTAAAAGCGGTTCATAATTGCGAGCGACTAAATGTGCTTGGATTTGGCTTACCGTATCCAAAGCCACACCTACCACAATCAGCAAAGCTGTACCGCCAAAGTAGAAATCTACATTAAATTTCGCGCGGAAGAAATCCGGCAAAATGGAAATCAAACAAATAGCAATGGCCCCACAGAACGTCAAGCGGTTCATCACCCATTCAATATAATTTTTGGTAGGCTCTCCCGGACGAATACCCGGGATAAAACCACCCCATTTTTTCATATTGTCAGCCAAATCGGCAGGGTTGATGGTCATGGAGTTGTAGAAATAGCAGAAGAACATAATCAATGCCGAGAACAACAACATATACCATACACTATTGTGATTCATAAATTCCATCAAACGTTGCGCCCAAATTGCTTCGCGGTTAAAGCTGGCAATCGTTAAAGGCAAAGAAATAACGGAAGATGCAAAGATAACCGCAATTACACCGCTTTGATCAATTTTAAGCGGCAAATAGCTGGTTTGCCCACCATACATTTTATTGCCTACTTGACGTTTGGCATACTGTACCGGAATTTGACGCTGAGCCGTTTCCAACCAAACCACTAAACCGGTAATTACCGCAGCAGCGGCAAAAATGACCAACGCCATAAAGAAGTCCATTTCATCGGCTTTCACACGATTAACAACTTCCATAATAGCACTGGGCAAGCGGTCCACAATACCTGCAAAAATAATCAAAGAGATACCGTTTCCCACCCCTTTTTCCGTGATTTGTTCGCCTAACCACATCACAAACATCGTACCGGCACATAAGGTCAGTACCGTCGTGACAAAAAAGAAGAAGGAAGGATTTACTACTGCGGCAACACCGCCGGCACCTTCTACTTTGGTAATAGCAAACGTCATCATGGAGCCTTGCAAGGCAGCCAAAAACAGCGTGAATATTCTGGTGATTTGGTTTTCTTTCCGCCGACCGGCTTCGCCTTCTTTGTGCATACGGTCAAGCGCCGGAAAAATATGAGCACCGCGAACCAAGCTGATGATAATGGACGCGTTGATGTAAGGCATAATGCCGAGGGCCAAAATAGAAAACTTTCCTAAAGCTCCACCGGAAAAGATATTCATAAAGCCCAAAATACCGTTTTCGTGCGCAGCAAACATCTGACGCAAGACATCGGTATTGATTCCCGGTATGGGAATGGCGGCCGCAATGCGGAAAACGGCCAACGCCCCGAGCAAGAAGAGAAGTCTCTTCTTGAGCTCGGGAGCGTTAAAAATATTCGCGACTGTATTGTTTTGCATTATTTGGTCTTCTTTTCAATAACAGTGACGCTGCCACCGGCTTTTTCAATAGCGGCTTTGGCCGTTTTGGAAAAACCATGAGCAGAAACTTTCAGTGCTTTGGTCAACTCACCCATGGCGAGGATCTTAACACTGTTTACATCGTGAATAGCACCGGCTTTCTTTAACAATTCCGGAGTCACTTCTTCACCGGCTTTGAAAAGTTTTTCCAAAGTACCCACGTTTACATAGTCAAAGCGACGGGCGAAATCTTTATTAGAGAAACCGCTCTTCGGAGTTTGACGCACTAAGGGCATTTGACCACCGGCTTTGCTTTCTTTGCGGCTATTACCGGAACGAGAGGTTTGACCTTTCATACCTTTACCGCAGTAATTACCCAAGCCAGAGGCGGCACCGAGCCCCAGTCTTTTTCTGGGTTTTCTGGATCCGTGTTTAGGGAAAAGTTTATTTAAAGTTACCATATTATTCTCTCCACAAAACTAGTTGGCCGCTACTTCGGCAGCGGGTTTTTCTTCCGCTTTTACTGCTTCCGCTTTACCGCGGATAGCGTTGACAGCTTCTTTGCTCTTTAAGAGTTTCAAAGCTTCCAAGGTAGCGTACACTAAGTTGCACGGGTTTGTGCTGCCCAAGCTCTTAGCCAAAACGTCTTTAATGCCGGCGGCTTCCAACACCAAGCGCACACCAGCGCCGGCGATTACACCGGTACCGGGAGCGGCGGGTTTCATCCACACAGAAGCAGCACCAAAACGGCCGATGACTTCGTGCGGAATCGTGTCGCCTACGATCGGGAAAGTGACCGTGTTTTTGCGGGCATGAGTTTCAGCCTTGCCGATAGCAAGCTGAACTTGGTTGGCTTTACCGATGGCCACACCCACTTTACCATCACCGTTTCCGATGACGACTAAAGCGCGGAAACCAAAGCGTTTACCACCTTTTACCACTTTGGCCGTACGGGCTACGTGGATAACGGTCGTTTTGCCTTCCGTGGCGGGTTTGACCTTTTGAAACTCGGCTTTTTTGCCTTTCGCTTCTTTTCTAATTTCGTTAGTCATTAAATTCACCTTATACTCTTAGAATTTCAAGCCGGCTTCTCTAGCGGCATCGGCCAAGGCTTTGATTCTGCCGTGATAAACGCGGCCGCCGCGGTCGAACATGACTTCGGTAATACCTTTTTCCAAAGCTTTCTTGGCGATGACTGCGCCTAAGGCTTTGGCGGCTTCTACGCTTTTACCGGAGGCTTCAAATTTGCCTTCCAATTCTTTAGACAACGTGGTAGCAGACACCAAGGTGCTGTGGGTATTGTCATCAATAATTTGGGCGTAGATATATTTCAAGCTTCTGTAAACAGACAAGCGCGGGCGGTGAGCACCGCAGGAGGCCAACAAGTGTTTGCGGCTTCTGTCTTTTCTGAATTGATATCTTTCTTGTTTAGTAGCCATAATTATTTGCCTCCTGCCGCAGTCTTACCGGCTTTGCGAGCAATGTGTTCGCCTTGATATTTAATACCGCTGCCTTTGTACGGCTCGGGAGGTCTGATCCGGCGGATCTTGGCAGCAAAATCGCCAATGACAAATTTGTCGCTGCCTTTGATTTCAATCAAGTTGCTCTTGGGATCGGCCGCTACGGTGACACCGGCGGGCACGTCCATCACAACGGGGTGAGAGAAACCTACTTCTAAGGTCAGCTTATTGCCGGCCACAGAAGCACGATAACCTAAACCGTTGATTTCCAAGTTTTTGTTGAAACCGTTGGTGACACCTTCAATGATATTGAAGACGTTAGCGCGGGTGGTACCGTGAATGGCGTTTAATTGTTTCTTTTTAGCTTCGTCAATAGACAAAGTCATGACGCCATTTTCGATGTTGATGGCAATGTCGGCCGGTACGGTGTAGGACAAGGTGCCCAATTTACCGGTAGCAGTGACGACATTGTCTTTTACATCTACTTTGGTTCCGGCGGGAATATTGATAACTTTCTTACCGATTCTGCTCATATTCCCCCCTTACCACACTTGGCACAAAAGCTCACCGCCGATTTTTTCGGCTTTGGCTTGAGCGTCCGTCATAATACCTTTGGAGGTAGATAAAATCGTGATACCAAAGGAACCGCGGACTTTGGGGATATTGGTGTAAGCACTATATACCCGTTGGCCCGGTTTGGAAACACGGCGCAAACCTTGAATGACGCATTCGTTTTCCGGCGTATATTTCAAAAATACGCGGACCACGCCACCTTTGGTTTCGTTGTGCACGGCTTTGAAGTTAGAAATATATCCTTCTTCCTTCAAAATGCGCGCGATTTCCGTTTTAATTTTAGAAAAAGGGATATCCACTTTTTCTTTCTTTTTCATGTTTGCGTTTCTGACTCTGGTCAAGAAATCTGCGATTGGATCCATGTTATTAGGAAGCGTTCCAAATTACTTTCCTTGCGGAGTTAACTCGCGTTCGCCTCCTCCTCCTGTAATTACCAGCTAGATTTTTTCAGACCCGGGATAAGACCCTGGTGTGCCATTTTTCTCAGGCAGATACGGCAGAGACCGAAATCGCGATAATAACCTCTCGCGCGGCCGCAGATTTGGCATCTGTTATGATAGCGCACTGCGAACTTCTGGTCTTTAGCCATTTTTGCAACCCATGCTTTAGTAGCCATAAATTCTATTGCTCCTATTATTTGGCCGACTTTCTGAAAGGCAAGCCCATATATTTCATGAGCAAGCTGCCTTCTTGGTCGTTCTTAGCGGTGGTAACAAACGTAATGTTCATACCGTGGGCTTTGGGCGATTTTTCCACATCAATTTCAGGGAAAATATAGTGTTCTTTAATGCCCAAGTTCAAATTGCCGCGGCCGTCGAAGCCTTCCGCAAAACCTTGGAAGTCGCGAATGCGAGGGCAGGCAATATTGATGAAGCGTTCCAAAAATTCATACATGCGAGCGCCACGCAACGTCACACGGACGCCGATAGGCATACCTTCACGCAATTTGAAGTTGGAAATAGACTTTTTGGCGCGGCGAATCTGGGAGGCTTGACCGGCGATAGCGGTCAAGTCTTCTCTGGCGATTTCCAACGCTTTAATGTCTTCTCTGGCTTCTTTCACGCCGATGTTGATGACGATTTTTTCCAATTTAGGCGCGGCCATCGGGCTTTTGATACCCAAGTCTTTCAGCAAAGCCGGCAACACTTTCTCTTTGTAGAGCTGTTGCAAGGCAGGCTGATAGGACGCGGTCGTCGTTTTCTTCGTTTCTTTAGTCATTTTTCTTACCTAGATTAAATGAGCGTTTCGTTGCATTTGCGGCAGACACGCACTTTTTCGCCATTTTCCAAAATTTGGATTTTGGGGGTCATGGCTTTTTTGCATTTACCGCAAACGACGGCGACATTGGAGGCGTCCAACGGAGCTTCCATCTTTTGAATGCCGCCCTGTTTATTTTGGGAAGGTTTCACATGTTTGGAAATCATGTTAATACCGACAACCGTTACTTGGTTTTTGGACGGATTGACAGATTTCACTTCCCCTTTCTTGCCTTTATCTTTACCGGACAAGATCAATACAGTATCGTTTTTCTTGACTTGCATTATACTACCTCCGGCGCCAAGGAGATGATTTTCAGGAAGTTCTTTTCCCGCAATTCTCTGGCAATAGGGCCGAATACACGTGTACCTTTGGGTTCGCCATTGTCGTTGATGATGCAAACGGCGTTGTCATCAAAACGAATATAGGAACCGTCTTTGCGTCTTTTTTCACGGGCTACGCGCACTACTACGGCACGTACCACGTCGCCTTTTTTAATGGCGGAAGTAGGGATCGCATCTCTTACAGAGCACATTACTACGTCTCCGAGGGTTGCGATATCCCGGTGGTGACCACCGCGCACTTTAAAGCATTGCACTTTTCTGGCGCCGGAA
>JAFXGO010000011.1 GCA_017520185.1 Elusimicrobiaceae bacterium
CAAAGCGTCGTTCAAGATTTTTTCAGCGGTCGCTTTTTTACCTTCAAAATTTAATTTGTTGATGAAGCGGGCCACGAGCACGGAGTTGTGTTTGAAATCCGGCGCGGGCTGCGGTCTTCTGTCTCTGGGTCTTAAACCTTTTCTAGGCATAGTAAATTATTTCTCCTCTTATTTTCCGGCTTTGGGTCTCTTTACACCATACAAAGAGCGGCCCTGTTTTCTGTTTTCTACTCCGGACGCATCTAAAGCGCCGCGGATGATGTGATAACGCACACCCGGCAAGTCTTTCACACGACCACCGCGCACGAGCACGATGGAGTGTTCTTGCAGGTTGTGACCTTCACCGGGAATATAAGCGGTGACTTCAACTTTAGAGGTCAATTTCACACGGGCAACCTTTCTCAAAGCAGAGTTCGGCTTTTTCGGGGTTGTGGTATAAACACGGGTGCAGACGCCTCTTCTTTGGGGGCAAGCCTGCAAAGCAGGGGACTTGGTGCGAACAACATCTTTCGCGCGCCCGTATTTCACTAATTGGTTTACTGTAGGCATTACTCTTTCTCTCCTGTTTCTTTCAGTTCTTTGCGTTTTTGTTCAAATTCGCTGGAAATCTGTCTGGCAGATATACCTGTACCCGCCGGGATCAGATGTCCTACGATGACGTTTTCTTTCAGGCCTTGCAATTCGTCAATTTGGCCCGTAATGGCGGCGTCTGTCAGGACCTTAGTGGTTTCCTGAAAGCTGGCCGCTGAGATAAAGGATTCAGAAGCAAGAGACGCTTTACTGATACCCAAAAGGATGGTTTCGGCATCGGCTGTGCGTTTATCGGCAGCTTTCATTTTTGCGTTTTCACGCAACCAGCTGGCACGGCTGACGATTTCTCCTTTTAGGAAGTGGGTGTCTCCCGCATCCAGAATTTTCACGTTCCCCAACATCTGACGGACAATAACCTCGATATGTCTGTCATTGATGGTCACGCCTTGCAGTCTGTACACTTCCTGAATGGCGTTTAAGAGGAACTCTTGCGCTTCTTTTTCACCTTTGACTCTGAGCACATCGTGCGGATCAATGGCGCCGTCGGTCAGCGCTTCACCGACGCCCACATGGTCTCCTTCATAGACGACCAAGTGTTTTCCTTGAGGAATGCTGTAAGCTTTTTCTTGATTCGTTTCAGCATTTCTCACTACGACTTCAATCAAACCTTTCGGCGAAGTTTCTAAACTGACCACACCTTCAAACTCGGAAATAATGGCCGGATTTTTGGGGCGGCGAGCTTCGAAGAGCTCCGCAATTCTGGGCAAACCGCCCGTGATGTCTTTGGTACCGCCGGCTTCTCTGGCGATCTTAGCCAACACATCACCTGCTTCCACTTCTTCACCGTTTTCAACCATCAAGATGGTGTCAATCGGTAAGGGAAGGCTGGTTTTGCCATTTTTACCTTCAATGCTGATGCGCGGGTTTTTCTTGCCCATGCGGCTGGCAATAATTTTTCTTTCAATTACACCCGTCACTTTGTTGCGTTCTTCCTGCAAGGTAATACCTTCTACCACATCAGTCAAACGAACTACACCTTTCGCTTCTGCGAGCACAGGAATGGAGTGCGGGTCCCACTCAGCAAGGAGGGTTCCTTTTTCTACGGTTGCATGATCATCTATATAAACAGTAGCACCGTACTGAACTTTATATTCTTTTATTGTACCATTTCCGGCCTCAACAAAGATAGACCCATTGCGAGACAAACAAATTTTATTGTCGTACACATTGGTAATTACTTTCATATCTTTGAAAGTCACTTTACCGGAAATTTCAGCAACGGCCTGAGAGCGAGACAATACGCGGGAGGCCGTACCACCGATGTGGAAGGTACGCAAAGTAAGCTGGGTACCCGGTTCACCGATGGATTGAGCAGCGATAATACCTACCGCATCGCCAGGATTACTCATAGTAGAAGTGGCCAAAGACAAACCATAACATTTGGCACAAACACCGAACGGAGACTCACAGGTCAGTACGGAGCGGATACGTACAGATTCCACGCCATATTTTTTCACGAGTTTGCTCTGCTCTAAGGTAATAACATCGCCTTCTTTAATGATGGTTTTTTCTTCTTCTTTACCATCGGCTTTTTGTACTTTTACCACTACGTTTTCCAAGCTGGTGCGGCCCAAGATACGTTCTTCAATGGGTTCTACCATTTCTTCGCCGCTCATCAAAGATTTTACAACGATACCGTTGTGAGTGTGACAATCGTGCTCAGTGACAACCACATTATGAGCCACGTCCACCAAACGACGAGTCAAATAACCGGCGTCGGCGGTTTTCAAAGCGGTATCAGACAAACCTTTACGTCCACCGTGCGTGGAAATAAAGTATTCAAGCACGGACAGACCTTCACGGAAGTTAGCCGTAATCGGGGATTCGATAATTTCGCCCTGACCACCGGTTAATTTTTTCTGCGGTTTAGCCATCAAACCGCGCATACCGGCTAACTGACGAACCTGTTGACGACTACCACGGGCACCGGAGTCAGCCATCAAAAATACTGAGTTGAAGCGCTGACCTAAAGACGGATCATATTTTTCATCTTCAAACTTTTTCATTTCTTTGAAAAGTTCCGAACCTACATCGTCAGTGACACGAGTCCAAATATCGATTACTTTATTATAACGTTCACCCTCAGTAATGATACCGGCTTCAGCTTGAGCCTGAATGGCTTTCACTTGTTTTTTGGCTTCATTAATATATTTTTGTTTGACGGAGGGGATCGTCATGTCCGCTACAGAGATAGACAAACCGGATTGAGTGGCATAGCCATAACCCAATTTCATGATCTTATCTAAGAGTTGCACCGCTTCATAACGGCCATATTTTTTGCTCTTATAACATTCATCTACCAAAGCAGCCAATTCTTTTTTGCCGATGGCTTTGTTCACATACGGCCAACCTTCCGGCAAAATATTGTTGAAAATAATACGACCCACAGAGGTATAATCTTTCCATTTAGAAGCATTCTGCGCTTCTTTCGGATCCAAGCCTTCTTCTACCAAAGCATTGATTCCGCGCACTTTAATTTTAGCATGCAAGGAAAGTTTGCCATATTCTAAAGCCACCAAAGCATCTTCTCTGCTACCGAAGATAGAGCCTTCACCTAAGTCACCATCTTTTACTTTGGTGATGAAGTTGATACCCAACACCATATCGTGAGACGGGGAGGCAATAGGCTTACCGGAAGCGGGAGACAAAATGTTGTTAGAAGCAAGCATCAAAGTGCGGGCTTCCATTTGGGCTTCCAAAGAAAGAGGTACGTGTACAGCCATCTGGTCACCGTCGAAGTCAGCGTTGAAAGCGGCACAAGTTAACGGGTGCAACTGAATGGCTTTACCTTCGATGAGGACCGGTTCAAAGGCCTGAATACCGAGTCTGTGCAATGTCGGAGCACGGTTTAACAAGACCGGATGGTTCTTGGTCACTTTTTCCAAAATATCCCAAATTTCGGGGCGGACACGTTCCAACATTTTTTTGGC
Organism: Elusimicrobiaceae bacterium; assembly: GCA_017520185.1. Classification (NCBI taxonomy): domain Bacteria; kingdom Pseudomonadati; phylum Elusimicrobiota; class Elusimicrobia; order Elusimicrobiales; family Elusimicrobiaceae; species Elusimicrobiaceae bacterium. The sequence continues at coordinate 3,522 of JAFXGO010000011.1, forward strand.
GGATTTTAAAGTCACGCCTTCTTTTTTCATGAGTTCGCCGATAATAAAAGGTTTGAAAAGTTCCAAAGCCATGAGTTTCGGCAAACCGCACTGATGGATTTTAAGTCTCGGGCCTACCACGATAACGGAACGACCGGAATAGTCTACACGTTTACCGAGTAAGTTTTGACGGAAACGACCATGTTTACCTTTAATACTGTCGGACAAAGATTTCAACGGTCTTCCGCCCGGCCCAATAAATACTTTACCGCGAGCACCGTTTTCAATTAAAGCATCCACCGCTTCCTGCAAGAGACGTTTTTCGTTGTAAATCATCACTTCGGGAGCACGCAAAGATTCAATGTGTTTCAAACGGTTGTTGCGGTTAATGATTCTTCTGTACAAATCGTTTAAGTCAGAAGCAGCAAAACGACCGCCATCGAGCGGTACCAACGGACGCAAATCCGGCGGAATGACCGGCAAGACATTGATAATCATCCATTCAGGACGGTTTCCGCTTTCTTTGAATTCTTCCATCGTTTTTACACGACGAACGAGTTTGGTGCGTTCCAATTCGCTTTGCGTATTTTTGAGTTGTTCATGCAAGGCAGGGATTTCTTTGTCAAAATCAATGCTTTCAAGCAACGTGCGAATGGCCGGAGCACCGATATCCACTTTCAAGCGGCTACCGTGTTTTTTGCGGGCTTCGCGTACTTGAGCATCAGAAAGCAAGGTACCCTTTTTGAAATCCGTACGACCCGTCACACTATCTACACAGTCTTCAATAACTACATAAGCAGCATAATAGACCACACGTTCCAAATCGGTAGTTCTCATATCGAGCAAGATACCGATTCTGGACGGGTTTTTGCGCAAGAACCATACGTGAGCCACCGGTACGGCCAACTCAATATGCCCCATGCGTTCGCGGCGGACTTTTGCTTCGGTAATTTCTACACCGCAGCGATCACAGGTAATCCCTTTAAATTTCACCCAACGATACTTACCACAAGCACATTCATAGTCTTTCGTGGGGCCAAAAATGCGTTCGCAGAATAAACCATCTCGCTCCGGTTTAAGGGTGCGGTAGTTGATAGTCTCCGGTTTTTTTACTTCGCCGTAAGACCAGGACATGACCTGTTCCGGGCTGGCAATGCCCAGTTTGATCGCGTCAAAATCAAAGAAGTTTAATTCTCCGAGTTTTTTGATTTTTTTGGTAGTTTGCATTTGTCAAATTCTCCGAACGCTATTTAACTTCCGCTTCAACCACTTCCGGCGCTGTGGTTTCTTCTTCCACAGCGGCGGGAGCGAGCTTATTGTTTTTCATTTTCTTCAAGAGGTCTACACTCAAGCCTAAGGCTTGCAATTCTTTAATCAACACCTTGAAGGATTCAGGCACACCGGGTTGAGCCGGGGCATCGCCTTTTACGATAGATTCATACATCTTGGTACGGCCGGCAAAGTCGTCTGACTTGACGGTCAAGAACTCTTGTAAGGTGTATGTAGCACCATAACCTTCAATAGCCCACACTTCCATTTCACCGAAGCGCTGACCACCGAACTGGGCTTTACCACCTAACGGCTGACGAGTAATCAAACTGTACGGACCGGTAGAACGGGCATGTACTTTATCTTCCACCAAGTGAATGAGTTTGAGCATATACATATAACCAACAGTCACTTTTTCTTCAAACGGAAGACCGGTACGACCATCATACAAAGTAATGCGGCAGTAATCGTCTGGCAAGTACTTTTTGGCATAGGCTTCACGTTCTTTGCCTGTTAAGCCCTTATCGTCCAAGATTTTTTCTTTGGCCAATTTAATTTGTTCTACTACTTCTGCTTCTGACGGACCGTCAAAGACCGGCGTAGCGGCATTGTAGTTGAGGTGTTTGGCTGCCCAACCGAGCATGGTTTCCAACAACTGGCCAACGTTCATACGAGAAGGAATACCGAGCGGGGAAAGTACTACATCAAGCGGTGTACCATCCGGCAAGTACGGCATATCTTCTTCGGGCAAGATACGGGCCACGATACCTTTGTTTCCGTGACGACCGGACATTTTATCACCTACGTGTAATTTACGTTTAGAGGCAATATATACTTTGACCGATTTATTCACGGTGATCGCAAGTTCGTCACCCTGTTTAGAAAATTCTAATTCGCGCTCATAATGTTCTACGGCTTTCTTTTCAAACATCTTGTACAAGGCATTCAAACGAGCCGTTTCTTTTTTCAGCGCATCTTCTTTCTTAATGGTTGCTTTGGCGTGTTCCAAAGCGCGCTTGCGTTGTTCGGATAACAATTCTAAGGCTTGTTCTTTTTCCGTTTCCAACGCTTTGACTCTGGCTTTTTCTTCTGCTTTCGTCAATTTTTCTTTGCGCACAAATACGCGAGTGCCCAACACTTTACCGCTGGTACCGGGAGGCACGCGCAAGGAAGCATCCACCACATCATCGGCTTTTTTACCGAAAATAACTTTTAAAAGTCTTTCTTCCGGAGTTAATTGTTGTTCGCCTTTCGGGGTCACTTTACCCACCAAGATATCACCCGGTTCTACAACCGTAGCAGGCAGGACAATACCGTCATTATCTAAGTGAGAAAGAGCCTCCGCACCGATGTTAGGAATGTCACGAGTGATTTCTTCGGCACCTAATTTGGTGTTTCTGGCATCAACGTTAAACTCGTGCAAATGGATAGAAGTGAAAACATCGTCACGTACTAAACGGCTGGACACCAAGATGGCGTCTTCGTAGTTATACCCTTCCCAACACATAAAACCAACCAACAAGTTGCGTCCCAAAGACAAACAACCGCGATCCATAGACGGGCCATCTGCCAATACTTGGCCTTTTTTCACCGTTTCACCGGCAAAAACAATAGGACGTTGATTGATACAGGTATCAGAGTTAGAACGCTTGTATTTCAAGAGTTCATAAACATCGGTAGAACCGTCATTGGTTTCTACAACTACGCGGGAACCGTCGGCAAATTGCACCTTACCGGGACGTTTGGCAACCATTGCGCTTCCGGCATCACGGGCCACTTCGTGTTCAATACCGGTACCCACAAACGGAGCTTCCGGAACGAGCAAAGGCACACCTTGACGTTGCATGTTGCAGCCCATCAAAGCACGGTTAGCGTCATCGTGTTCCAAGAAAGGAATCAATGCCGCAGACACGCTGATGACTTGCAACGGAGAAACATCCATATAGTCCACATTTTTAGGAGCAATTAAAGGATAGTCGGAGCGAACGCGGCAAGATACGGCATCTACCGTAATTTTACCGTTCTGGTCCACCGGAGTATTGGCTTGAGCCACCATTTTATCGTCTTCGGCATCGGCGGTCAAGACTTCCACTTTATCGGTCACTCGCCCGTTTTCTACTTTTCTGTACGGAGTTTCAATCAAACCATATTTATTGACTTTAGAATAACAAGCCAAAGAGGTAATCAAACCAATGTTCGGACCTTCCGGAGTTTCAATCGGACAGACACGACCGTAGTGCGTATAGTGTACGTCGCGCACTTCGAAGCCGGCACGTTTTCTGTTCAAACCACCGGGACCCAAAGCAGACAAACGACGTTTGTGCGTGAGTTCACCTAAGGGGTTAATTTGGTCCATGAATTGAGACAATTGAGAAGTACCGAAGAATTTGCGAACAATGGCTTGCACCGGTTGAGCATTGACCAAAGCACCAGGTTTTAAAGTGGTGAGTTCACGATTCATGCGGTCACGAGCGGTTTTTGCCATTTGAGACAAACCGATACGAATTTGGTTCTCCAACAATTCGCCGATACCGCGCACACGGCGGTTGCCCAAGTGGTCAATATCGTCTACTTTAAAGACAAAATCAGAACCATACATTTTTTGAGCATCTTCGCCGGCGTTTAAAGCGAGCAAGTATTTAACCGTCACAATCACGTCTTCCGGAGCCAACGTGCGGCGACGTTCAGACGGAGTGTTGAATTTTTTAAATTTCAATCCACCAATCAAATCAAACATTTTGGCGAATTTTTTATTGATTTTATAGCGACCGACAAAACTCAAATCATAGCGGCGGATATTATCAAAGACTAAGTTGTCCAAGAAATGTTCCGCTTGTTCTTTTACTACGAAATCTTGTCCGCGCATTTTCTTGTAGATTTCAGCTTGCGCTTCGGCTACGGTGCGGATAGAGTCTTTGCGGTGTTCTAAGGTAGCCAAAATACCCGGATCATCTTGGCGAGGTTTGCCGGAGATCACTTTAATGGTTTTGACTCCTTTTTCAACTAAGGTTTGGAAGAGTTTATCGTCCACCGGAATAGTGGCCTTGTCGTCCAAGTTCCACAATACTTCGCCGGTAGAAGGATCATAAATATCCTCTGCTACATAGCGGCCGATAACATTATCAATTTCGGTCGGCTTAATAGCCACATCTTCGCAGTTATAGAAAGTTTGAATAATTTGGGCATTGGTTTCCAAACCGCAAGCACGTAAGAAGGTGGAAGCCAATACTTTTTTCTTGCGGTCAATACGTACCCACAAGGCGTTCATCAAGTCGAAGGAAAATTCAACCCAAGCACCGCGGTAAGGAATAATGCGTGCGACGTACAATTTCTTACCCAGTGTAGATTGTTTCTTTTCTTCGTCTTCTTCAAAAATAATACCGGGAGAGCGGTGCATCTGACTGACAACAACACGTTCTGCGCCGTTAAACACAAAACAACCGGCTTCCGTCATCAAGGGCAAATCACACAAAGTGACGTCTTGATCGGAGGCCTCTTTCATTTTTCCGTTTTTCTGCTTTACATACAAGCGCAATAAGGCTTTTAAAGGAGCAGAATATGTGCTATCACGTACGGTAGCTTCCGCCGGAGTAGCATAGCGGGGTGTGCCTAATTCATACTTCAAAAATTCCAGACGCATGCTGCCGTCGGGCGCTTCAATCGGGAACACGTCTTCAAACGCGGCTTGTAAGCCTTTGAGTTCTCTTTTGGAAGGAGCGACGTCTAATTGCAAAAAGTCCACAAAGGATTGTTTTTGCATATCCAGCAAGTCGGGAAGCGGTAGTTTGGAAGAAATCTTACCAAAATTTTTCTGTTGTATCATTTGCGTTTATTCCTGCCTTGGTCTGAGCCGAATAAATTTACTTTTGTGCACGCATAAGACAAAAATAAATTCACCGGCATTGGCTTCATAAGAAGCGGAGATAAGACAAATCCCCAGCCCCTAAAAAGGGGCTAGGGAAATAGTGGTGTTGACTATTTGAGTTCGACGGTGCCGCCGGCTTCGGTGATTTTCTTTTTGAGTTCTTCAGCTTCGGCTTTAGCAACGTTTTCTTTTACGGCTTTAGGAGCGCCTTCTACCAAGTCTTTAGCTTCTTTCAAGCCTAAACCGGTGATTTCGCGCACTACTTTGATTACCGCGATTTTTTTGGCGGCATCAACAGCGGCCAACACAACGTTGAATTCGTCTTTTTCTTCGGCAGCAGCGGCACCGGCAGCAGCGGGAGCAGCAGCAACGGCCACAGCGGGGGCGGCAGCTTTTACGCCGAATTTTTCTTCGATAGCTTTCACGAGTTCGGAGAGTTCCAAAACAGTGAGTTCAGCAATAGCGTTTACTAATTCTTCTTGAGTCAATTTAGCCATTTTATTTATTCCTTATTTTCTATAGAGTAGCGGCCTTCTGCGCAAACCGAGTTTGCACCCGTACCTTTATCCCTTTCGGGGCTACTACCGCTCTTGGCGGGTTTAGATTTTACCGAGGCATCAGTTGGCAAAAGCCAACTGACCCCCTGACTCGTTATTTTTGCTTGTCTTCCAAAGCCTTAATAACGTAGGCAAAATCTCGTATCGGAGCTTGAAGAACTTGAGCCGATTGTGCAACAGCGCTGTATAAGGCGCCAGCCAACTTGGACAGGTTTTCTTCTTTGGTACCAATGGTAGCCAATTGTTGTACCTGAGCTTCGTTGTACCATACACCATCGGAATAGCAAGCTCTAAGCTTCAAAGCCGCTTGGCCTTTCTGGAAGTCTACCAATGTTTTGGCAACGGCAGCTACATCGCCACCGATGGCCACAGCCGTAGGCCCTTGAAAGAGCTTTTCATCAGCTCCTTCAATTTTGGCCTGACGAATGGCATGATCCAAGATCGCATTGCGTTCTACACGGAATTTAGCTCCGTTTTCACCCAATTTGACTCTCAAACCAGCCATATCACCAAACTTCAAGCCTTGATAGGCGGTGAAGAAAATGGTGCCGGCATTGGAGATTTCAGAAGATAATTCCAGCGACTTCTGTTTCTTTTGTTCTTTAGTCAGGTTCATTTTATTGCCTGTTTTTTAAGCGCCTTTTTACTGCCGATTCTCCGTTTAAAAATAAAATTTTCAGACAGAGAAAACGACAGCCACAGACACTCCTCCCGTCGTTCTCCGACGGAGGTGTCAATGGTTGGCGTTCAAAATCTGGATACTGCTCTTTATATATTTTATCAATAAAAGCTGCCTATTGCAACCCTTTTTGCAATCGTCTTATCCGCAGCTCTTATAAATATTATAACAAAATTTCCTTCTCTGCTCAACTATACCGCTACAGAGACGGGTAATCCGGCATGCCCATTTTTTTGCAATATTCTTCATTTAAATCATAAGCACAAACCATTCCAAACGGTTCGCCATAATTGCCGTTTCCATAAATCAGCTGTGCAAAAATTTCTCCGTTTTTCACGCGCCCCGCATATAGATATTCATCAGACCAAAATTCCCAATCTTTCGTTCGGAAACAAGGGGCCGTATCTAAGCAACCTGTTTCCAATATAGGGGTAGGAGGTTGAAAAGAGGTGTTTTGAAAAAATCTATCTCCGGTACAATTGTATCTGTCTTGCTCCAACAAACAGACAATTTGTGCATCCGACATGGCTTTTAACAAACTTTTACCTTCTGCCAGCTTTGCTTTTTCCACTGCATCTGTATACTTCGGCAAAGCGACCCCTGCTAAAATACCTATGATAAGCACCACTACTAATAACTCCATTAGCGTAAAACCTTTTTTATTTCGAATCTGATTCATTGTGGACTCCTTTTTTGTTCATTTTTTATGATATAAAAAATTTAATAAAAAAAAATAAGTCAAGTGCTTTCTAATTTTTTAAAAATTATTTATTAAAAAATCACCACATTAGTTCCTTTCTATAAAAATCCAAACAATCTAATTAGTTTTTTGGCTTGGAAAAAGTTTTTCATATTATTATAATAAAATAATAGAGAGTAGGATTTTTCCTGACCGATATCCCAAAACATCGATTTTAGTTCCTACGAGAGGGAACTTGCCTAGAAAGGGGATAAATGGGGGAAACAGGGGAAATATGAGTTTCTAAGATGAGGAGAAACTGGTATTTTTCCCTGTTTTTTTGTGTCCTTTTTTATCATGGTTTTTATATTTTAAATTTCCGTCAAAAACTCCAGATAAAAACTACTTTTTTTCCCTTCTATTAATTGATAGAATATAGGGAAGAAAACCTTATTTTACGGATTTATTATGACTGAAAAATCAGATTTCATTTATCAAATTTTTAAATTAGACGACTCTGCGGTAGGACAAGATTTTTTAGAAAATTTACCACAGTATTTTCCGAACAATGGTACTATTATTCACCACGCGCGCAATCAAATCCGCGTGATGGAAATTAACGGGCAAAATATTAATGTCAAAAAATACTGCATACCGCCGATTGTCAATCGCGTGTTATATTCTATCGGCCTGCGACGCCCGAAAGCTAAAAGCACTTATGTGAATGCGCAGGAAATTATCAAAAGAGGTTTTTCTACCCCTAAACCGTATGCCTATATTTTGGAAAGAAAAAAAGGACTTTTGTATCACTCTTATTTTATCAGTGAACAGGTGGAAGGTGTAAAACCGATCGGGCATCACTGCACTGATAAAAAACTGATTGCCGCTTTGGCCGAATATACCGCCAAACTGCATGAAAGCGGATTGATGCACAAAGATTTTACTCCCGGAAATATTCTATATAAGGAAGAAAACGGGAAATATCATTTTGTACTTGTGGATATCAATCGTTTCCATTGCAAAAAGAAACCTATCGGCTTTGGCGGCACTTGCAAAAACTTGATGCAACCTTTAAGTAATGACGAGCTGATTAAATTCTTTGTCTTTGAATATGCCAAGCACCGCAAAATCAATACGGCTATTGTGTGGCCGTATGTGTATTTCTTAAGACATTATAGAAATCTATACGACCGCACCAAGCGCGCACTCAAAAGCCTCCCCGGTGCAAAGTTGCTCATCAATAAACCGATTAATAGCAAACATAAATAACAAAACCCCCCTCTTTATGAGTGGGGTTTATTTTTGCACTTTATATCTTGAAAAAAATTAAATATTGTTATACTATAATGACCCTTTACCCCAGGTTTGTGAGCTGGTACGTGAAGGGTAAGAATTGTCGGTAGGCCCCTAATGTTTGGGGGCATAACCATCTACCGATATTCAAAAGTCCATCGGTTGCGGTTTTACGTAAAACCTATTGGCATTAAAAAAAAGACCCTTTGCCCCGGACTTGTATGCCGGACCGCATGAAGGGTCTTTTTTCATGTGTTTTTAGGGTAAACATATAAAAAGGGCCTATACTTACTAAAGCATAGGCCCTTATAAAATGGAAAAAGGCTTGGATGAGACCGACAACGATCTACTCTCTCAGCACCGAATTGGGTGCCAATACCATCGACCCTTACGAGCTTAACTGCCGTGTTCGGAATGGGAACGGGTGTTGCCTCGTCGGAATTATTATCAGTCTCATTCAAGCCTTTTGATTGTTAAAAGATCAAATCTGTTTAACAAAGAAGTTATCATCGGACGGAACAACAACTCCTTTGTTGAAACCCGGTTGGAATCTCTCTCGCCGCTCTCACGGGTCATCGACTTCCTTCCAACCTATTTATTATACTAGATAACTTTAGAAAAGCGCAAGTGTTTTTCACTTACATTCTTTATTCAGTCTGGATTAAAGAATATGGCCAAGCCTCACGACCTATTAGTACAGATTAGCTGAACACATTACTGTGCTTACACACTCTGCCTATCAACCCGGTAGTCTTCCGGGGGTCTTCTGGGTAGTTAGTCTACCAGGGAAACCTTATCTTGAGGCGGGTTTCACGCTTATATGCTTTCAGCGTTTATCCCTACCGAACACCGCTAATCAGC
>JAFXGO010000012.1 GCA_017520185.1 Elusimicrobiaceae bacterium
ATGATTTTGGCGATAAAGGCTGTAAAAATCCGCATTGTGACATTACGTGCGATTGTGGCCGCTATGTAGAAATTTGGAACTTGGTTTTTACACAGTTTGACCGTCAGGAAGATGGCACTTTAAATGCACTTCCTCATAAAAATATTGATACGGGTATGGGGTTGGAACGTTTGTGTATGGCCATGCAAAATGCCCGCAACGTATTTGAAACGGATTTATTCACTCCGCTGACGGCTCAGTCCAAAAAAGATTTGAATATTAAAGGTGAAACGAAAGAAGAAATTTCTGCTTTGCGCATTATTGCCGATCATGTACGCAGTTCCTCTTTGTTAATTGCGGAAGGTATTTTGCCTGCCAATGAAGGACGTGGTTATATTTTGCGTCGTTTGATTCGTCGTGCGGCTCGCTATGCCAAATTAATGGGCAATGAAAAACCGTATTTGTATACTTTAGTGCCGGTGGTACAATCCATTTTTGATGGCCTATATCCTGAAATTGACAAAAATGCCCAACATATTCAAGATGTGCTGAAACAAGAGGAGTCCACTTTCTTAAAAACCTTAGTGACAGGGGAAGAAAAATTATCCTCCCTGCTTGCTTCTTGCGGTAAAACTTTGTCCGGTGAGGAGGCTTTCCACTTGCATGAAACGTACGGGTTTCCTTTGGAATTGACGAAGGAAATTGCCTCTGCCAAAGGAGTGGAAGTAGATGAGGCCGGATATGAGAAAGCCAAAGAAACTGCTCAAGAAAAAAGCCGCTCTTATGCAGATGAATTTTCCAAAGAAAAAGCCGTAGTTATGCAAAAGGTGGAAAATGGTTATCCCGCCACTCAATTTGTGGGATATGATAGTTTAAATGTACAAGCCAAAGTGTTAGCCTTACTCAATGAAGAATTTGAATTTGTGGACGCTTTGAGCGGAAAAGGATATGCCGTTTTTGATAAAACCTCTTTTTATGCAGAATCCGGCGGTCAAGTGGGGGATGTGGGCTCGGTTGTAAAAGAAGGTCAAGAAATTGCTCAAATCTCCGATACGCAAAAACCGCTTGGGAAAGTATTTTTGCATAAAGTGAAAGGGATTTTGTCTGTAGGCGAAACGGTAGAACTGCGGGTCAATGAGTCTTTGCGTAAACGTTGTATGGCCAACCATAGTGCCATTCACTTGGTAAATGCAGCTTTGCGTCAAGTATTTGGAAGCAGTGTGCACCAAAGCGGTTCTTTTGTTTCTGCGGAAAGATTCCGCTTTGACTATACTTTATCTAAGACTCCGACAGCGGAGGAACTAAACCGTGCTTGGCAAATTGCTAATGCCGCCGCCGAAGCCGCTTTGCCTGTATATTGTCAGCAGCGCCCGTTGGCCGATGCCGAACGTTTGGGTGCGGTGACCCTGCTTGGCGAAACGTATGCCGATCCGGCCCGTTTTGTGCTGATGGGTGGCAGTTTTGAGTGTCCGCAAGATAAATACAGTTTGGAACTTTGTGGCGGAACCCATGTAAAAAATACCGCAGAAGTGATGACGGTTTTGGTGTTGAAAGAAGGGTCTGTTTCTGCCGGTGTACGCCGTATTGAAGGGGTGGCCGGATATGCGGCTTTGGATTATTTAAAGAATGTCAATAGACAAGCTGATGAGTTGGCCTCTCGCTTAGTGGTTCCTGCCAAAGACGTTTTTGCCCGCGTCAATGCCATTATGGACGAATTAAAAGAAGTCAAAAAACGCTTTACCCAGTTTAGAGAGAAAACTTTGGCAGCAGGCGGTGTGAACGAAACCTCCTTTACGATGAAAAACGGCACTACATTGGTGTTGCGTAATGCTGAAGGAGCAGAGCCTAAGGAGTTGCGTAATATTGCCGACACGATTGCTCAAAAACATACACAAGCCTTAGTCATTGTCAGTTGTGATAAAGACGGCAAACGCTCTTTTGTGGTTAAAATGGCCGGCAAATTGCCCAATACCGATGCGGTGACTGTGGCCAAAATGATTGCGGCGGACTTGAATGGTCGTGCCGGCGGACGGCCCGATTTTGCGCAAGGCGGCGGAGAAGCCAAACGACCGATGCTGGACCTGATTGGCACAATGAAAGAAAGTTTGTAAATCAAAACCCCCGTTTCAAAAACGGGGGTTTTAAAAGGGCCTAAAACAATATAGGACTAAATTCTGCCGTAAAATAGGTCCAAATACCCTGTAAATTTTTATATAAAATTCATACCATACATATATAGACGATAGAAATTAAGGAGAAAAGAAAATGAAAAAAATGAGTTTTATTTTGACGGGATTGCTTTTTGTTTCTTCAAACGTTTTTGCTGCATCTGAAAATCAGGATTATGTGCCTGCTTTTCAAAAGGCATTTGAAAGTGCCAATCGCATTATGGAGTTGAATGCTTCAGATAGAGAAAAGACGATGAAGGATTCAGAAAAAGCGAAAGATGCCCTGAAACTTATAAAACTTGTCTTACTTGAACATGAAGGTTTATACGAGAAAGTGGTGGAAGTTGCTTCGGTGCATGAAAAGATTATAGAAAAGGCATCGTCTGAGGAAAATCCTTCTTATTCTTATCAAAATCTTACCTTTTTATTAGAAGATTTGTATGTTGCTTGGTCGGCTACCAAGACCCTTACTGAAGAAGAACAGCAATATTGGGCAAATGCAGCCGGGGAAAGATACGGGTCGGACATAGAAGAAATGACCGCTCGTCCTTTACATGAAGTCTTGCAAAAAATTCTTTTGCATAAATATTGGGTGACCTGTGCTGATAAATCTTTGACTTTGCTTGAAATTACGGACAAAATTAGTGAGTATTTTAGTCTGCCGGAAGAAGGCTGTTATTTCCGCGGTTTAGAAGGAGCAGGCGAAGGACTTTATTAAGTTTAATTAAAAAACACCCTATCAAACAGATAGGGTGTTTTTTTGGGGGAAAACACAAAAAATACGATGGTGTGCTCGTGTTTTTAATATTTATAATCGCAAACACAAAAGAGAGATTTATAGATAAATAAAAAAACCGCCTTTTTGAGGCGGTTTTAAATTTTGGTAGGGATAGGATTCGAACCTATGTAGGGCGTAGCCCGACGGTTTTACAGACCGTTGCTTTTGACCACTCAGCCACCCTACCGAACAAAGTGATTAAAAACGCTGCGAAACTTCCGCAGCTTTGAGGTCAAAGCATTCTTTGAACATATTTATTATAACAAAAAAACCCATCACTTGTCATTTTTTTACAAAAATCCTTTTTGTTTTTATAAAAAATCCTTGCAGACAGTTAAAATATATTGTATTTCTTAGACGAAAAACACCTTTTGGAAAAAACTATACACAAGTTCATAAATAAAGATTAAAAATACCAACGCACACCCTAAAAATTGTTAAAATAGCCTTATGACGAACAGTTATAACACCCCTTTAATGAAGCAGTATTATGAAATCAAAAGCCGACATCCGGGCATTATTTTATTTTTTCGTTTAGGCGATTTCTATGAAATGTTTGACGAACAAGCCCGCGAGGTCAGTGCTATTTTAAGTTTAACGCTTACCCAACGTCATGGGATCCCCATGTGCGGCATTCCTTTTCATGCGGCGGCCGGTTATATAGGACGTTTGCTTAAAGCGGGCAAGAAAATAGGCATTTGCGAGCAGGTCAGCACGTCTGCCGATAGCAAAAGCAAACTGTTTGAACGAAAAGTAATTCGCGTAATTACCCCCGGTACCATCATGGAAGACAATATGTTGGATGCCAATCAATCTAACTTTTTAGTGGGTTTGCGTTTGCAGTCAAAGGGGTGGGGGTTAGCTTGTGTGGAGGTTTCTACCGGCCAATTTTGGACTACGCAAAATACGGAAGACGAACATTTTACCGCTTTGGCATCTGCTTTAGCCTCTGTTAATCCAGCGGAAATAGTGGCAGATGAGCAAAGTGTAAAAGTTTTACAGAACAAAATTATCCTTCCGGCGCAACTTCCGTTAACGGAAATAGATTCTTTTTCCGGTGATTTTTCTTTACCTGAAAGTTGGCCCATTTTAGAAATGTGGAAGGGGCGAGAATTGGCCCTTTCTTGTGCTTTACAAGTATTAAATTATGTTTCTTCCACTGAACCCGGCGTAAAAGACGCCTTGATTCCCTTTTATCGCGAATTAAGCGATTCTTTGCAAATTGATGAAAATGCCGTTAATACGTTGGAGTTGGTTAAAAATCAAGAAGGCGGCCGACAAGGCAGTTTGTGGTCCTTGTTAGATTACACAAAAACTTCTTTTGGCAGTCGAAAATTAAAAGAGTGGATTTTGCATCCGTCTTTGTCGGTAGAAGAAATTCTTTGTCGGCAAGACAGTATAGAAGGCCTGATGAAAAATCAGGAGGCATTGGCCGCTTTGGCTTCTATTTTGCAGAATATTTCCGATGTGGAACGCATTATGACGCGCGTTTCTGCCGGCAATGCTTCCCCCAGAGATTTGGGAGGGTTGCGCCAATCTTTACTTCACAGTGAGCCTTTACACAGATGGCTTGAAAAATACGGCCTGACCATTGCACCTCATATAAAAGAACGTTTTGATCTTATTTATCCGGCTGCGCAAGAGTTGGCAAAACTTTTGTATGAGTCTATCCAGCAGGAGCCTCCTTTGCGTATCGGAGATGGCAATATTATTCGTCAAGGCTATAATGCAGAATTAGACGAATTGCGCAATCTGAGAACGGGCAGCGGAAAGGCCTTGGAAGAATTGTGTCAACGCGAGCGTGAAAAAACGGGAATTTCCAGTATGAAGGCAGGGTATAACTCTGTGTATGGATACTATTTGGAAGTGACAAAATCCCACATAGAAAAAGTGCCGTACAATTACACCCGTCGTCAAACACTGACCAATGCCGAACGTTTTATTACAGAAGAATTAAAAGAACTTGAAAATAAAATTTTAAATGCAGACGGACGTATTTTACGTTTAGAAAGTGCTTTGTTTGATGCTATTCGTAAAACGGCTGCCACACAAATCCACGCTATGAAAGAGTTTGCTCAAACGGCGGCGGAATTAGACGTATATTTGTCTTTGGCTTTAGCTGCTATGAAATATCAATATGTTCGTCCTACGGTTAACAATGAGACGGGCCTCTCCTACAAGGCGGGGCGACACCCGATAGTAGAGTCTTTGTTGCCGGCCGGCTCCTTTGTACCGAATGATTTGAATATAGATGGGCTTAATACTCAACTGATGCTTATTACCGGGCCGAATATGGGCGGTAAAAGCGTGTATTTGAAACAAACGGCTTTGTTGGTTATTATGGCGCAAATGGGAAGTTTTGTGCCGGCGAAGTCGGCTACGGTGGGGATTGTAGATAAAATTATGACCCGTATCGGCGCGCACGATGCACTCCAACGCGGTAATTCTACCTTTATGGTGGAAATGAATGAGACGGCTCATATTTTGTCTTCACAGACTTCTCGCAGTTTGATTTTATTAGACGAAGTGGGGCGCGGCACGTCTACTTTTGACGGGATATCCATTGCGTGGGCTATTGTGGAATATTTGTACAAACCGCGCGGTGGAGCAAAGGTATTATTTGCCACGCATTATTTTGAATTGGTAGATTTGGAAAACAAGTATCCCAGTATCAAAAATTATCACGTGGAAGCCAAAGAGTATAAAGATGCATTGGGGCAGAGCAAGTTGGCCTTTTTGTATCAAATTTTACCGGGAGCAGCGGACCAATCGTATGGAATTCATGTGGCAGAAATTGCCGGTCTACCGGCAGCCGTCACTATACGTGCGCGCAAAGTGCTTAAAGATTTGGAAGCCAAAAAAGCAACCCGCATTTCCGCTAAAGAAAAAGATCCGGTGCAGGATTTGTTTTCTGCGCCTATTGTGCAAGAGATTAAGATGACCGATCCTAACAAACTGACCCCAATGGGAGCCTTGCAGTTGATTGCTGAATGGAAAAAGAGGGTGGAAAATGAATAAAATCCACGTTTTAGACGAAAAAACAGCCGGACAAATTGCTGCCGGAGAGGTGATTGAAAGACCTGCCGGCGTGCTGAAAGAACTTTTGGAAAATGCCATAGATGCCGGTGCTGAGCATATACATGTCACAATAGAGGAAGGGGGATGCAAGTTAATTCGCCTCAATGATGACGGCTGCGGCATGACGCCGACTGATTTGGCTGCTAGTGTTTTGCGCCATGCTACCAGCAAAATTACTCGTTTTGAAGATTTAAATGAACTGCGCACTTTTGGTTTTAGAGGGGAAGCACTTTACTCCGTAGCAGCTGTATCTAAAATGCGTATTAGCAGCTGCACCGAAGGAGGGGAAGGGTCCTGCTTGGAAGTGGAGGGTGGTAAAGTGCTGGCTCAAAGGCCGGCTCCCGCCGTACGCGGTACAACGGTGGAAATAGCGGATTTATTTTTTAACGTGCCGGCTCGTTTAAAATTTCTTAAAAGCCCTGCCTATGAGCGTGCCTGTTTGTTAAAAGTAGTGGAAGAAAGCGCATTGGCCAATTTAAATGTAGGATATACGGTGGTAAGTTCTGGCAGAGAAGTGTATCGTTTGCCGTCTCAAAAAAACATGCATGATGCTTCTGTTTTGCAGCGGGCCAAAGAAATTTTGGGTCAACAAACAGGCGATTGTTTGATTAGCAAAAGTTTCGACCAATGGGGACTTAAAATTTTTATTACACCGCCGGATAAGTTGGTGGCTACGCGAGATTTGCAATTTATGTTTGTTAATCGCCGTCCCGTAGAGAGCAAAACAATTCAACAGGCTATTTATAGAGCCTATCAAAATGTCCGCCCGAAGGACCGTCATCCGGCTTTTATTGTGTATATGCAGATGGATCCATCTTCCTTTGATGTAAATATTCATCCTCAAAAGAAAGATATTCGTTTTGAAAATGAAAGAGATGTTTTTCATACGTTGGTGGAAGCGGTTGGAGAAACGATTTTTGAAGCGGCAACTCCTGTTGCGGTATCAGTTCAGACACCCATAGAAGGTAAAAAGGATTCTTCTTCTCCTTTGCCGCAAGTTTCTGCCGTTCAAGAACAATCCGCCCCTATTTTCCCTTCTTCAGCAGCAGAGTTTGAAAACATTTTGCCTGAACCCAGAAAGACCCCTGCCAAGAATTGTTTTTCTTTGAAGGAAACGGAAGATCCTGTTTCTTATCAAACTTCTCCTGAAATCACCTGCGAAATAGTAGAAAAAAAAGACAACGAAAAAGAAGAGAAGTTGCCTTCTTGGTGGAACGGACCTTATCATTATTTGGGGCAACTGCAAAAGACATATTTGGTGTTTGAAAATCCGGACGGTCTAATTTTAATCGATCAGCATGCCGCACAAGAGAGAGTTCTGTACGAACATTATTTGCAAGAATTTGAAAAACATCAAATGCCGGTGCAGGAATTAATATTTCCTATTCATGTGGACTTGACCCCTAGTAATGCCGAAAGTCTGATGAGCTGGGCAGCATGGCTGAAGACGGCGGGATTTGAATTATCTCGTTTTTCTCCGCGTACAGTACTGGTGCATTCCGTACCCTCCATGCTTCGTTTTAAAGAAGATGATATGCGCAGGTTTATAGAGTCTTTATCTGAGATTGTAGCAGATCCGGCAAAATCCAGCGATAGTTTGAAACAAAAAATGGTGGCGATGTTGGCTTGTAAAAAAGCCATTAAAGCGCATGACCAAATATCGGCGGCAGAAGCAGAGGGATTGCTGGAAAATATGAAAAAATGCAAAGACGGCATGCACTGCCCGCACGGACGCCCTTGCATTGCAAGTATGGCTATCAAGGATATTGCCAAACTTTTTGGGCGTTAAAAGAAGTTTTTTTGTCATAAGGACACAAAACGAAAAATTTTGTGTCCTTATTGTATTTTTTACTTCACAGAAAAGGTAAAATAAGGTATCCTGTATATATATATTTTTATGGAGGGAATATGTCCGATACACCCGTTTTGCAACGTATTTTATTTTCAAAAGAACAACTGGCGGAAAGAATTGCCGAATTAGGACGTGAAATCTCTGCTGATTACAGAGGTAAACAACCTCTTTTTGTGGGTATTTTGCGCGGTTGTGTTATGTTTTATGCAGATCTTTTGCGTGAAGTAAGCGTAGATTGCACGATGGATTTTATGTGCTTGTCTTCTTACAATGGCACCAACTCCACAGGAGAAGTGCGCACTATGTTGGATTTGCGTGAAAGTATTAAAGGACGCCACGTGATTATTGTAGAAGACATTGTGGATACGGGGCTTACGTTGGATTATTTGATGCAAAATTTAAAAAGTCGCGGTGCTGCTAGCATTGAGATTTGTTGTTTGCTCGACAAACCGGCTAACCGCAAAGTGGAAGTGCACCCTAAATATGTGGGCTTTCAGGTAGAAAATGAATTTGTCATCGGTTATGGGTTGGACTACAATGAGTTGTATCGCAACTTACCGTATATCGGAGTATTTAAAAAATAATGAATAAGCAAAAAAACAATCGTCGTATTATTTCCCTAAATCAAATTTTGGTTTGGGTGGCTATTTTCGCCGTAGCGGTTTTCTTTTTTAATCGTCCCGGTGCGCAAACCAAAGAGTTAGACTATTCTGACTTTAAGCAAAAAGTGGCTTCTGCCGAAGTGTCTAATTTAACGGTAGCCCCGACGGTAATTACCGGCACGTTGAAAGATGCGGAGGGAAAAGAAAGTAAATTTAAAACCATTCGCATGGAAGATCCTGATTTAGTGCGTGAGTTGACTGCTAAAAATGTGGGTTTCAAAGCACAGGTAGACAGCAGTTGGGTCGGCAATATTTTGTTTAACGTATTGTGGATTTTCTTATTGATTGGTTTGTGGTGGTTTGTATTTATTCGTCCGCAAAGAAACGATGGAAAGAGTGCCATGAATTTTGCCCGCAGTAAAGCCAAAATGCAGGACCCTTCCAAACAAAATATCACTTTTAAAGATGTGGCCGGTGTAGAAGAAGCTAAAGAAGAACTGCAAGATATTATTAAGTTTTTAAAAAATCCTAAAAAATTTCATAAAATCGGCGGCAAACTGCCCAAAGGCGTGTTGTTGTATGGTGCTCCCGGTACGGGTAAAACCTTGCTCGCCAAAGCGGTGGCCGGAGAGGCCGGTGTGGCTTTTTTCAGTGCGTCCGCTTCTGAATTTGTGGAAATGTTCGTAGGGGTGGGTGCGGCCCGCGTAAGAGATTTGTTTGAACAAGCCAAAAAGAATTCCCCTGCTATTATTTTTATTGATGAGTTGGACGCCGTAGGCCGCAGACGTTTTGCCGGTATCGGCGGCGGTCATGATGAGCGTGAGCAAACCTTAAACCAACTACTCATTGAATTGGACGGTTTTGAAAGCAAACAAGGTATTATTTTAATGGCTTCTACCAACCGTCCCGACGTGTTGGATCCGGCCTTGATCCGTCCGGGTCGTTTTGATCGCCACGTATCTGTGCCGGCGCCGGACTTGAAAGGACGTGAAGAAATTTTAAAAGTACATGCTAAAAAAGTAAAATTGGCACCGGAAGTGGATTTGAAAACCATTGCCAAAGGAACTCCCGGCTTTGTAGGGGCGGATTTGGCCAATGTTATTAATGAGGCTGCCATTTTGGCTGCTCGCGCCGATAAAGAAGCGGTGGATAATGCCGATATGGACGAAGCGGTGGAACGTGTAATCGCCGGTCCGCAAAAAAAGAGCCGCATTATTTCCGAAAAAGAAAAAAGAATTATTGCTGCTCATGAAGTGGGACATACGGTGGTGGCCAGACTTACTCATCACTCTGATCCGGTGCATAAAGTGACCATTATCCCCAGAGGTCAGGCTTTGGGATATACGTTGCAATTACCGCTGGAAGATAAATTTTTAACCAGCAAATCGGAAATTTTAGACCGTATTTGTATATTGTTGGCAGGTCGCGTGTCGGAGGAAATCGTCTTTGGAGAGATTACTTCCGGTGCCAGTGACGATTTGAACAAGGCCACCGCTTATGCCCGTAAAATGATTATGGAGTTGGGTATGAGCGAAAAAATCGGCCCTATTGCTTTGCCCGGTGGAGAAGAGGGAGAAGTTTTCTTAGGGCGGGACTTATCGCGCCATCGCCAATACTCTGAGGATTTGGCTCGTAAAATTGATGCAGAAATCTCTGATACTTTGCACAATGCTTATGCCAGAGCGCAACAAATCATTACTTCCCATCGTGCTCAATTTGATACATTAGTTGAAAGACTTTTGGAAAAAGAAGTAGTAGAGGCGGCCGAAATTGATGAAATTTTGGGTTTGACCCCTGAGAAAAAAGACGAACCCGCTGAAAAAGCGAGTGAAGATAAAAAAGAAAATGTTTCTCAGGATCAGCAACAAGAGGAATTATTTTAATAAAATGCCCGCAATGTTTGCGGGCTCATTTTATAAAGAGTTTTCTCTTTAAGAGGAAAAAATTATGACAAAGTATTTTGGAACAGACGGTGTACGCGCTGTGGCGGGAGAATTTCCGCTGGTAGACGATTTTGTGGAAAAGTTGGGTTATTGTGCCTTAAAAGAATTGTTGGCTAGCGCTGAATCAAAAGGCTTAAAAAACCAAGTAATTATTGCTAGAGATACTCGTTTGTCCGGTCCTTCTATTTTGCAATCACTCTCTAAAGGGATTCGTGCCGCCGGCGCTAATGTGTTGGATATGGGCATTTCTCCTACGCCGTCTGTGGCCGAAGCGGTGAAACAAACAGGGTCCGTCTGCGGCATTGTCATTTCTGCCAGCCATAATCCTCCGGAGTTTAACGGTATTAAATTTTTCTCTAATAAAGGAACCAAACTTGCGGAAGATTTGGAAGAAAGAATAGAGACTTTGTTAGAGAAAACAACGGAAATTCCTTCCCCCACAGGCTCCTACCGCTGTGCGGCAGAATTGGTGGAAGGATATAAAAACTTTTTAAAAGCAACAGTGGATGCCTCTTTGTTGAAGGGAACAAAAGTAGTCTTGGATTGTGCCAATGGGGCCGCTTATAAGATTGCGCCGGAAGTTTTTGAATCTTTAGGTATGCAAGTAGTGGTCATGGCCGATAAAAATAACGGTGCCGAGATTAATGAAGGGGTGGGTGCTTTGCATACCTCCAAAATGCGTACTTTGGTTAAAAAGGAAAAAGCCTATATCGGTTTTAGTTTTGACGGAGATGCAGACCGTGTGATTGCTTCCGATGAAGAAGGACGTCAATTAGACGGGGAGTATATTATTGCCGCTGCTGCCTTGGCATTAAAAGAGCAAGGGAAATTGCCAAAAAATAAAGCCGTTATGACCGTAATGGCTAATTTGGGTTGTATCAATTATCTTAAAGACAACGGTGTGGATATGGTGTTGACTCCGGTGGGAGACAAATATGTTTCTCAAGCCCTAGAAAAAGAAGGATTGTCCATCGGGGGGGAAACGTCCGGTCATATTATTTTCCCTACTTATTCCAATACCGGTGACGGCATTTTATCTGCTTTGCAATTTTTGAAATTAGCCAAAAAATCGGGTCTTTCCGTCAGTGAATTTGCTTTGCGTTGGAAAAAATATCCCTGTGAATTGCGTGCCGTTATGGTCAAAGAAAAAAAACCGCTGGAAGATTTGCCCCATTTTTTGGAAGGGATTAAACAATTAGAGGGCCGTTTGGGGAAAAAAGGCCGACTTTTTGTGCGCTATAGCGGCACTGAACCCAAACTGCGTATTTTGGTGGAAGGAGAAGACGAAACTCTGGTGCATCAAATAGCCGAAGAGGCCGAAACTCTCTACCGCTGTAAGATGGAGGAAAAATAATGGCTTTACAATTAGGTGTTAATATTGATCATGTGGCAACGCTGCGCCAAGCGCGTCGCGCCTCCTATCCCGATCCGTTAACCGCTGCTGATCTTTGTTTGCGCGTAGGGGCAGATTATATTGTTATTCACGTGCGTGCCGATGAGCGGCATATGAATGAAAAAGATTTGGCCCGTTTATGCAAGGCTTACCGAAAACATATTCACTTAGAATGTAATTTTTCATTAAAGATGGAAAAGATGGCTCTGAAACATAAGCCGGGGTCTGTCTGTATTGTGCCGGAACTGCCCGGTGAAGTGACCACAACGGGCGGTTTAAAATTTACTCCCAAAAATTTTACTCGTATTCGTCAAATGACGGAGGCTTTGCAAAAAAAAGGCATTAAGGTTAGTTTATTTGTAGATCCGACGGCCCAATCCATTCGTGCTGCTGCCAAGTGCGGAGCCGATATCGTAGAACTTTGTACGCGTGATTATAGCGAAGCAAAAAATAAAAAAGAACAAGCCAAATTATTGCGTGAATTAGCCTTAGCCTCTTTGTTGGCTAAAGAACTAGGATTAGAAGTGCATGCCGGGCATGGGTTAGATTATGAAAATGTACTTCCGGTGGCAGATTTATGCGGTGTTAGTTGTATGAATATAGGATTTTCTATTATTTCTCGGGCCGTATTGGCAGGACTTCCCAACGCCGTGTGTGCTATGAAAGAATTGCTTTAAGGAGTAATTATGTGCGGAATTATTGGATACGTAGGAACTAAGGATAGCGTTGGTTTTTTAATCGAAGGATTAAAGAAGCTGGAGTACCGCGGTTATGATTCCGCCGCAATGGCTGTTGTGCAAGATGGCAGCGTGCATCGGGTACGTGCAATGGGTAAGGTGGCAGAGTTGGAAAAAGCAACGCTGCTATCTAAGATGAATGGAAATTGCGGTATCGGGCATACACGTTGGGCCACATATGGTAAACAAAGTGAAGAAAACGCTCACCCATACACAGATTGTAGCGGAGAAATAGTAGTAGTTCATAACGGTATTATCGAAAATTTTCTTACCTTAAGAGAAAAATTAAAAACTCTCGGACATAAATTTCACAGTGAAACCGATACAGAAGTAATAGCGCACCTGATAGAAGAAAATTTAAAGCATATACATGGTTTAAAAGAGGAAGAAGCACTATTGCGTGCTGTTTTAAAGACCAATAATGAACTGCATGGTGCTTTTGCTTACAGTGTTTTGTGGGCGCGTACACCAAAACAGATTATCGGTGTTAAAAACCAAAGTCCGTTGGTAGTAGGGCTTGGAAAAGATGAAAATTTTTTGGCTACCGATGTCCCAGCTTTTCTTAAATATACCAACAAAGTACTCTTTTTAGAAGACGGGGAAACCGTTGTTTTGACGGAAAAAGACGTTAAACTCTATGGCATAGACGGACAAGAAGCAAAAGTAAAAACTACCAAAATTTCTTGGGACCAGAAAACGTTGGAAAAAAGCGGATATCCGCATTTTATGCTTAAAGAAATCTATGAGCAATCACAAGGTGTAGAAGATACTTTGCGTGCTGCCAAAGAGAATTTTGGCCGTATTTTGGGATTAAAAACAGAAGATTTACGCAAAATAAGAAACGTGTACTTGGTGGGTTGCGGTACGGCCTATCATGCGGCCATGCTCGGAAAGTATTATTTGGAAAATTTTGCCGGTGTGACCGCTTCGGTCGATTTATCCAGTGAGTTTAAGTACCGCACTATTCCTCCGGCCAAAGATACTTTGTGCATTGCCGTCAGTCAATCCGGTGAAACGGCCGACACGTTGGGTGCAGTTAAAAAAGCACAAGAATTGGGCTTTAAGCGTTTGGCTATTTGTAATGTATTGGGTTCTGCATTGACGCGCGCTTGTAATAGTGTGTTTTTTACGCACTGCGGTCCTGAAATCAGTGTGGCTTCCACTAAGTCGTTTACCAGTCAAATAATTTCTTTATATGTTTTGGCTGTTTTCTTAGGGCATGCTTCCGGTAATATCAGCCAAAAAATGTTTGATAGACTGGTTAAAGAATTAATGGCTATGCCCAGAGCGGTGATGGAAACATTAAAAATAGAATATGCGGTGCGTCATTTAACCAAGAAGGTATACAAGTCTAATCGCTTTATTTTCTTGGGGCGCAATGTAGATTATCCCATCGCTTTAGAAGGCGCGCTCAAACTGAAAGAAATTTCTTATTTGCCGGCGGAAGGATTTGCCGCAGGCGAAATTAAACATGGGCCGATTTCTATTATTGATAAAGCCACTCCCGTTATTGTTTTGATGCCTAAAAATCATCTGTTTGATAAAATGCTGTCTGCCTGTCAGGAATGTCGGGCTCGTGGAGCATTTGTGATAGCATTAACTACTCCCGATGGAGAAACGGAGGCTGCTTCTGTTTCGGATAAACAAATTATTGTTCCTCGAACCAGCGAATATTTGCAGCCCATTTTAGATGTTATTGCTTTGCAACTTTTTGCTTATTGGGTGGCTAAACGTTTAGGGCATGATATTGATCATCCGCGTAATTTAGCCAAGAGCGTCACCGTAGAATAGGAGCGCTGATGCGCCTGAATAGGGCCTTAATAAAGTCTTTTTTGCCCATTCGTCCTAAGCATTCTCATAAAGGAACGTTTGGACGGGTGCTGATTATAGCCGGCTGTGAGAAAATGACAGGGGCCGCTGTATTGTGCGCTCGGGCTACACTTCAGGTGGGTGCCGGATTGGTGGCATTGGCCTTGCCTAAAAGCAGCCAATGTATTGCCGCGTCGGCCCTTGCGGAAATGTTAACACTTCCTTTGCCAGAGGAAAACGGGATTCTATCCAAGAGAGCACTACCTCAAATAAATCAGTTTATCCAAGAATTTAATCCCTCCGTTATATTAATAGGTCCCGGCCTTTCTAAGAGTGAGTTGATTGTTGAGTTTTTAAAAACCTGCCGTATCCCTTGTGTAATTGATGCTGACGG
The DNA here is from genome assembly GCA_017520185.1 of Elusimicrobiaceae bacterium. Lineage (NCBI taxonomy): Bacteria > Pseudomonadati > Elusimicrobiota > Elusimicrobia > Elusimicrobiales > Elusimicrobiaceae > Elusimicrobiaceae bacterium. The sequence goes on from JAFXGO010000012.1 coordinate 14,734, forward strand.
ATTAAATGCCTTGTCTGCGTTAGCCGCTTTTCCATCATTACCTATGCCTTGTATTTGTACTCCTCATCCGGGAGAAATGGCCAGATTGCTTGATAAGCCTGTTTCTTCAGATCAAGCACAAAGGGAAAATTATGCTAAAAAACTTAGTGCCCAAACAAAAGGAGTCACTGTTTTAAAGGGATTTGAAACGGTGATAACCGATGGAGAAACAATCTATATTAATCCGACGGGAGGCCCTGCTTTAGCCAAAGCCGGCAGCGGGGATGTGTTAGCCGGTTATATTAGTGGGCTTTGGGCTCAGTTGGCCGCGCAGGAAGGGTTGAATAACAATAGTGCCTTGAAAGCAGCCGCCTGTGGAGTCTATTTGCATGGTCTGTGTGGAGATTTGGCTTCCAAAATATTAACGGATTATTGCGTTTTGGCTAGTGATTTGTTGTCTCAACTGCCGAATGCTTTTAAAGAAGTGTTGGATAACGAATAATAAATTTTAAACTATTCAATGAATCAGATATAAATCTTTTATAAATATTTATGAGCAAGAAATTAGTTATATTTGATTTAGACGGTACCCTGTTGGATACCATTTCCGATTTGGCGCAATCTACCAATCAGGCTTTGGAAAAATTGGGCTTTGCTCTGCACCCTCAAAACGCCTACTACCGTTTTGTAGGTAGCGGTATTAATAAACTCTTTGAGCGTGCTCTGCCACCAAATGCCCGTACAACGGAAAATATTGCTAAAGTAAGGGCTTTGTTTGTTCCGTACTATGACGAACATAATGCAGATTTGACTCGCCCCTACGCAGGCATTGTAGAGTTGTTGGAAAATCTACAGAAAAAGGGATTTGTTTTAGCAGTGGCTTCCAATAAATACCAAAGTGCTACCGAAAAATTAGTCCATCACTATTTTCCGCAGATTGCTTTTGCAGCAGTGTTGGGTCAAAGAGACGGTCTGCCCGTTAAACCGGATCCATTGTTTGTAAAAGAGATTTTAAAATCTACTCAAATATCTTCACAAGAAACTTTATACGTCGGTGATTCTGATGTGGATATGCTGACGGCCCAAAATGCGCAAGTGGATTCTTGCGCGGTGACATGGGGCTTTCGTACAAAAGAAGAATTGATGCGTTTCAACCCTGCGTTTGTGGCAGAAAAAGCAGAGGATATTGCCAAGATTTTGCTTTAAATAGTTCGTATTGCTTGTAGAAGATAGCGACGGCAATGCAACATGGAATCTGATTGGTTTTTGGCGAAGTCACTCAAACTAATTAAGGTGAGTGAAAGATTTCTTGGCAGATTGTGAATTATTTTTTCTTCGTAAAATCCGCAGATAAAGCATACCGGCTTTTTATATTTAGCGGCGATATTTAGTACACAAGAGGGAGCCTTACCAAATAAAGTTTGACGGTCTAACTTCCCTTCAGAAGTAATCAATAAATCAGCCCATTTGGTCCATTTGTTTAAGGGTAAATGCTTTTGTAAAAAATCAGCCCCCAAAATAATCTCTGCGTTTAACAATCCATATAATCCCGCGCACAAAGCGCCTGCCGCTGCGGTAGAGGGCGTACGAGCGATATCTTTTCCGGTGGCTTTCTTTACCACCCGTGCGTAAACGGAAAGTGCCTTTTCTAAAGTTTCCACCTGTTTACTCGTAGCTCCTTTTTGTGGGCCGAAAATGCGGGCGGATCCCTTCGGGCCGAGCATGGGGTTGGTGACATCCGCCACTGCATAGATTTTGATATTTTTAATCTGTTTTTGAAGATCGCTCAGATCCAAATGATTTAAGTAAAAAAGCGGTTGAGCACCAAGTGGCAGTTCTGATTTATCTTTCGCCAAAAATCTGGCTCCGAGTGCTTGTGCGATTCCGGCCCCTCCGTCATTGCAGGCCACGCCACCTAAGCCGATATAAATTTTTTTAGCCCCTTTTTTGATGGCGTGAAGCATGGTCTTTCCTACTCCAAAAGAAGATGCATGTAAAGGATCTAATTCTTCTTTTTTAGCGTTGCCTAATCCACAAATACGGGCAGTTTCTATAATGGCGGTTTTTGTGTTGGGCAACCAAAGATAAGTGGCGCAGACTTTTTTGCCAAAGGCATTTTCCGTACGCAAGCGGACGGTTTGCGAGGAGGGGAAAAGGGCCCTCCATAAATCTATAAATCCGTCTCCTCCATCAGATAACGGAAAACTTTTTACAAGATGTTGTTTTTTAAGCGCAGTGCTTAAAACGCGCGCCGTCTGGCGCGCGCTTAAAGAACCTTTAAAACTGTTGGGTAATATTAAAATTTTCATTAAAATTTCCAACTGATTTTGGCGGAAATAACAGTGTTGGCACTATCGGATTGTTTTAACTCAGAGGAGTAGGGAGTAAAAAATTCTTGCACCTCAAGTCCCAGCATCATATCGTCAACGTGTGTTTCCACTCCAAACCCTGCCGCGGCGATAAACGTATTGGCATCGATGGATTTAGAATCGATGCCTCCCCGATAATTAAGAGACAACATTCTGTATCCAACGTTTCCCGTTAAATAAAAAGAGAATAAGTGATCCGGATTGAAATAATAATTGGCCTTTGCCATGATATCAATCATTTGTCCGCTGGTGCTGACGTCCGGGTCATAAGCCAAATATCCATTGTTAATCATGGACTGCTCATTGCCGTCTATGACGGCAGGGTCTAAATCTTTAAAAGAAGCATTGGGAATATTGGCGATGGCTAATGCAGGCCCTAACCATAAATTGCTGCTTTTTAAACGCCATAAAAAGGCTGCTTCTGCGCGTACCCCGTTCCCGCCTACATCATAAGGTTCCGTTCCGGCAAAGCCAGCCCGCTTGGAGTTATCCAATTTTAAATCTCCGCTTTGACTTCCGACCGTAATAGCAAAGTATTTATTGCTATCGGCATCTTTGGGGCGTTTGGCTTTTTTGGCTTCTGCTTTTTTTATCTTTTCTAACTTTCCGCTACGGGCCGCTTCAGCGGTTTGCTGGATTTTTTCTTCAGATTTAGAAGGAGAAACCCCCTTTAAAAAGGCTTCTTCGTCTGTCATTTGTCTGGTGCGTTGGGCGCGGATGTCTGCTGCGGAAACTTCTTGTACAGTCTGTACCTGTCCGTTGACAACTTCGGCTTTTTTTACATCAAATACTTTTTCAATATCCGAGTCAAATGTTAAACCTCCGGCCGCTGGCACAGTGGTTTGTGCAGTAGCGGTGGCTGCGTCAACGGTTAAAGCGGCTTGGCGCTGTGCTTGTTGTGCCAATTCTTTTTGTTCGGCTTGTTTTTGAGAGATGGTCTGTTTGACACTTTCGCCTTGTTCGTAATCATACACTTCTATGGAAACGATTTGAGGCATATCTATATTTACCATGCCTTCATCGGTTTGAAGTTTCATGTTAAATTCGTCCAAATCTACAATGACTCCCACCAACTGAGAGCCGCCTTTTAAAAATACGCGGTGTTTATCCGGTAGAATGGCCTCCACTTCGCGTTGGTTCAGAACCACCGGTCCGTAGGAAGTATTTAGATTGAGTGTATATTCTGTTTGAGAAACAATGGAACCGCTTAAAAAAGTGCCATTTTTAAGTTTGATAGTTTCGGCGAAAGAAAAGGAAAAAATAAAAAGGGATAAAAATAAGGAGAGGGGTTTTTTCATGGCAACTCCAACATACAGGCAAAAAGGCGGCGTTTAGCACGCCGCCTTTTGATAAATTATTTGTCTTGGCTGGAAACAACCACCACTTCTTCTTGGTGGGCTTGGCAGCAGCAAGGAGCCACTGCTTTTTTAATTTTAGCAACGGCTTTGATAATTTTTGCTACCGTAATAAGACCCAACAAAATGCTGAAAACATTCAACAAGAAGCCGAGCAAACTTTCCCGATAAGCAACACCTGTCAACATCGGGGTGGTACTCATCAAGTACACGATATAAATTGCGTAAGCAATGGTCAAGTAGAACAAGGTCACAAAAATCCAGTATAAGCCTTTTAAGCAGAACCAGTTGTGTGGTAAGAATTTGCATTTGCAAGCCATAATATTTCTCCTTTGTTAAAATCCGGCAGGGAAACCCCCACTGCCGTTGTCACTTTATATTGTATCAAAAGCAAGCCCAAAAAAGTGTATTTAAAATAGTTATTTTATTTTGCGAGATGCCTGCAGCATTTGGCGTGCATGGGAAATGGCTGTTTCGTCCGCTTCGGATAAAGCTCCCAACATGCGGGCAATTTCCGGCACTATTTCTTTTTCGGTTAAGGCGCGCAAAGAGACTTCTGTCTTTTTCCCGTCGGTTGCTTTTTCTATGTGAAAGTGCGCATCCGCGCAGGCGGCTACCGTAGCCAAATGGGTGACACATAAAACCTGTCTTCCTTGTGCGACACTGCGCAATTTGTGCCCCACCAAAGTGGCAGTTCTGCCCCCGATGCCGGTGTCCACTTCATCAAAAATCATGGTGGGTACTTCTCCGGCCAAAACAGTTTTAAGCCCTAACATTACGCGGGAAAGTTCGCCGCCGGAAGCGGTTTGGTGCAAGGGTCTTAAGGCTTGGCCCGGATTGGGAGAGAATAAAAATTCTACGCGGTCGGCCCCTGTCTGGGTGGGGTTTTCGCTGTCCATTTCCACCGCAATTTCAAACTCTAGCCCATCAAATCCCAACGGTGTAATTTCTTTTTTTAACAAGGCTGCCAATTTTTGCGCCGCCTCGTAGCGTTTGTCATGCAGTTGCTCACATAAATTATCTAAAGTCTGTCGTGTTTTTTCTACTTCTTGTTGTAATTCTTTTTCCACTAGTTGAGAATTTTGCAAACGGTCAATTTGTTCTTTCATCTGCTGTGCCGTATGCAAAACATCTGATAGTTCGGGACCGTATTTTAATTTCAGGCGTTTTATTTTCTCGTGTCGCGTGAGTAAAGAGTCTAATGTCTGCGGGTCAGCATCTAAGCCGTCGCGGTAAGCGCTGATTTCTTGGCAAGCATCGGATATGAAGGTTTCTGCTTGAGTCAAAGATTCCAACACCGGCTCTAAACTTTCATCTTTTTCCGTCATGTCTTGTACATGCCGAATGGCGCGCCCTAATAACGAAGTGGCAGAAATTTCATCTTCATACAAAGCACGATAGGCCTCTGCTGCTGCTTCTAATAATTTGCCGGCATGTTTGAGTTGTGGTAGTTTTTGGTCTAGTTCCACATCTTCGCCTGATTTGGGATTTATGTTTTCAATTTCTTTTAATTGAAAAAGACACAAATCCAGCTGGCGTTGTTTTTCCTGCTCACTCATTTGTGCGGCTGCTAATTTGGCTTGGGCATCGGTCCAATTTTTCCACGCGTGCTGGGTTTGCTGACGCAACGGCAGCAGTTGGGCAAAGCCATCCAACATTTGCAATTGCACTTCCGTTTGCAGCAGGCTTTGATGTTCGTGTTGACCGTGAAAATCTACCAAAGTTTTACCAATTTCTGCTAAGGCTGCCACCGGTACGGGGCGTTTATTTAAGAAGGCCCTTCCTTTCCCTTTTCTGTCTAAAGAGCGTGTAAAAAGGATAGTTTTTCCATCTAAGGCATATTTTTCTAAAAGAGAAGCAGGTACGGTGTGAGCATCAAATTCTGCTTGTACTTCTACTTTATCAGCACCGTCTTTGATGAAAGAGGCGGAAGCTCTGGCGCCTAAAGCAAAGCCAAGCGCGGCAATGGCTACAGATTTTCCGGCACCTGTTTCTCCGGTAAAGACATTCAAACCGGATTTTGGAGAAAATTCTATAGCGGAAATGACGGCAAAATTTTTAACGGAAAGCCTTTTAAGCATTACGGGTCCCCCATTCCAATTTTCGGCGGAGACGACCAAAAAAATCAAAACTTCCGGCACTGATGAGTTGTGCTTTGTGTGCGTATCGTTGCAGACAGACTTTCTCCGTAGGCTTTAAATAGTAGTTGTTTTGGCCGTCAAAACTGACAACAAAATTTTCTTGTTGATTTTTAAATAGAGGTTCAAAGATTAACCGGCCGTCTGCGCGTAAGATAATGGGCCTTTCCGTTAAACTGTGAGGGCAAATAGGCGTAATGACCCAAGCATCTAAATCGGGGGCCACAATCGGTCCGCCTGCGGCCAAAGAATAAGCGGTAGAGCCTGCCGGTGTGGAGACAATAACGCCGTCTCCATAAAAATGTTTAAGTTCTTTTCCGTTCCAATCAGCACGCAACGTAAAAGCCAACGGGTCTGCCGTTTTAATCACGCAGTCGTTAAAGGCTAAAAGATTTTCAGTGCTTTTTCCGTCTTGGTGCCAAATAGAACCTTGCAAGAGCACCCGTTGAGTAGTGTGATAATTGCCTGCTAAAATTTGTTCTAAACAGTTTTCCGCTTCTTCTGCTTCACAGGCGGATAAAAACCCCAAACTGCCACAGTTAATCGCCAATAGCGGTATGGATAAAGGGGCTGTCTGGCGTGCACAACGCAGGGCAGTTCCGTCTCCTCCCAAACTAACGCAGAGGTCTATTTGGGGACAAGAAGGTAATTGCCGATAATCATTTAAAATTTTGCTTTGGACCCTTTTTTTACACAAAAAATCTGCCAACCGTTTGGCCATATTTTCTGCTAACGGTTGAGAAGGATTAAAAACAAGGGCAATTTTGCGTATATTCATCTGTAGGTCATTCTAGCAAATATGAGGGTGATGCGCCAAAGACAAATAATCTGTTTTATCCTCTCGTTAGAATAGGATCAAAATGATATAATGTAAATAACAGAGTAAAGGAGTTTTTATGTGGGATTATACCGATAAAGTAATGGAACATTTCCGCCACCCGCGCAATGTGGGAGCGATTGAAAATGCCGATGCCACCGGCCAAGTGGGCAGTTTGGTTTGTGGTGATGCATTGAAATTGACTTTGAAAATTAATAAAGAAACCGAAATCATTGAAGATGCCAAATTTGAAACGTTTGGTTGTGCCAGTGCCATTGCCTCATCTTCCGTATTAACGGAAATGATTAAAGGAAAAACTTTAACTGAAGCGGCCAAAATTACCAATCAGGACATTGCCGATGAGTTGGGCTCTTTACCGGCAGAAAAAATGCATTGCTCCGTAATGGGTATGGAAGCCTTAGAAGCGGCAGTGCAAAGTTATCGTCAGGGCGGAAAACCGGTGGTGTTTGAACAAGAATCGGAAAATATAGTGTGTCACTGTTTTAACGTGTCTGAAGAAGCGATTATTAAAGCCATTCGTACCAATCATTTAACCACTGTGGAAGATGTCACTTATTTCACCAAAGCCGGCGGTGCTTGCGGCCGTTGTAAAGGAGAAATCCAAAAGATTTTAGATAAGGTCAATTCCTGTGCGGTGCCTCAGCCGGCGGTAAACGAAGAAAAACCTTTTGCGGATTTAACTATCGTAGAAAAAATTAAACGCATAGAGAAAGTGTTGGAAGAAGACGTGCGTCCGCAACTGAATATGGACGGCGGAAACGTGGAGCTGATAGACGTAAACGGCAGTGTAGTAAAGGTGCGTTTGTTAGGTATGTGCAGCGGTTGTTTGGCCGCTGATGCCACTTTGAAGGGGTTTATCGAAAAAACCCTAAAAGAAAAGTTGGATTCTTCCATCACCATAGAAAGAGCCTAAGGAGTTTTTGTGAAAACGATTTATCTGGATAATAATGCCACTACTCAAGTGCTTCCCGCTGTAGCGGAAGCGATGATGCCCTACTTTACTCAAAAATACGGCAATGCCTCCAGCATGTATCCGATGGCTGCCGAAGCACACAAAGCCATGAATGAAGCGCGTGCTAAAGTGGCGGCTTTGATCGGGGCGGCCTATCCGGACGAAATTATTTTCACTTCTTGCGCCACAGAAAGTGACAATACGGCCATTTTTTCGGCGGTGCGCAGTTTCTCGCAGAAAAAACATATCATCACTTCTAAAGTAGAACATCCGGCCGTCATGCACCCTTACAAATTTTTGGAAAGTCAGGGCTATAAAGTAGATTATATCGGTGTAGATGGAGAAGGTCGTTTTGATATGCAGGCCTATAAGGCAGCATTAGATACAAATACCGCGTTGGTTTCTGTGATGTGGGCCAATAGCGAAACGGGCACCGTTTTCCCGATTGCCGAAATTGCCGCCTTAGCCAAACAATATGGGGCCTTGTTTCATACCGATGCGGTGCAAGTGATAGGCAAGATGCCCATCGATGTACAAGCCGCACAGATTGATATGCTTTCTTTGTCCGGTCATAAATTTCACGCACCCAAAGGAGTAGGCGCTTTGTATGTTAAACGCGGCACTCGATTTACAGAATTTATGATGGGCGGTCACCAAGAAAAAGGCCGTCGGGGCGGTACGGAAAATATTCCTTATATTGTGGGAATGGGCGTAGCGGCGGAGTTGGCGCAAAAAAGAGTCTCTGACGGGTCTTTAACACGAATGGCTGCTTTGCGCGATAAATTGCAAAACGGATTGTTATCTTCTATTGCTGATACAAAGTTGAATGGTGACCCCGAAAATCGCGTACCCAATACTGTTAATATCAGTTTTGGTTATGTGGAAGGGGAAGCGATTTTGATGTATTTAAACGAATATGGCATTTGTGCTTCCTCCGGTTCTGCTTGCACTTCCGGTTCTTTAGAGCCGTCTCATGTGTTGCGTGCAATGGGGGTGGACTTTAAGTTTGCACATGGTTCGGTGCGTTTTTCATTATCTGAATTTACGACTGAAGAAGAAGTGGATAAAGTGCTGGAAGTAATGCCCTCTATCATAGAAAATCTACGCAAAATATCCCCTTTTTCCAGAATGAAATAAATCTTTAGCCCCGATTTTGGGGCTTTTTTAAAGGAGAGAAAATGAAAAAATTATCCCTCATTCTTACGTTATGTCTATTTTCTGCGGTTTTATGGGGCAAAACAACCGTTATCTATCACACCAGTGACACACATGGCTTTTTTTATCCTAAAAATAATAAGGGCGGTTTTGCCGTATTGGGTGCCTTGTTGGCACAAGAAAAAAAGCCGTACTTATTGCTAGACAGCGGAGATTTTGCCGAAGGAACTATTGAGACAAAAACTTCTAAAGGGTTAAAAGCCGTTGAGTTGATGAATAAGGTGGGCTACCACGCTGCTACTTTGGGAAATCATGAGTTTGCTTACGGAGATAGCGCATTGGAAAAAATGCTTTCCAAAACCGAATTTTCCGTATTGGCGGCTAATTTTTTTGAAAAAGATTCTTTCCTCTATCCTAAGCATGTTCGTCCGTACCAAGTGTTTAATATAGACGGGGTCAAAATAGCGGTGATAGGTTTGGCCAACAGAAACCCGACCAAAAATAGCCAAAAGTTTGTCTTTGGAAAGCCTTTAGATGCGTTAAATAAAGTGCTGGCAGAAAAAGAGGTGAAACAAGCGCAAGCAGTTGTAGTGTTGGCGCATGATTCTTTGGCCGATGACCGCCCCGAAAAGCCTTTTTATATGGGGGAGATAGGGCGTAAATTGTCCGACAAAGTGCATGTAGTTTTAGGCGGGCACGCTCATAAAGTTTTCCAAAATGAATATGTGGGAAAAGTGTTATTTGTGGAAAGCGGATATAATTTGAAAAATGTTTCCAAAATCGTCATAGAAACAGATGATAAAACCGGAAAATTTGTCCGGGCTTCTTCCGAATTTATTTCTCTAAATGAAGATAGAATAGGTAAAAATGAGACGATAGAAAAATGGGCAGAAACCATCAAGGAACCGGGAGTGGATGAGGTTTTGGGGGAATTAAAAAATGATCTTTCTTTAAAGCCTTTGTTTAAAAATCATAAAGATACTTCTGCCGATAATTGGGTAGCTGATTTAGCAAGAGAATATAGTCAAACGGATATTTTTGTAAGCAATGTAGGCGCAGTGCGCGTGCCTTTGTACGCCGGTCCTGTGACGCGACGCGATATAATTGATATGTTCCCGTTTGATGATCAAGTGGTCAAAATGCAAGTGAACGGACAATTTTTGAAAAGTTTGCTCAAAGATACGTTGCTTCCGCGCAATTTGCTTAGTTTTTCAGGTTTAAAGGTGGAATATAAAAATAAAAACGGTAAAATAAAAAACTTGAAAATTTGGGTGAATGGGAAGCCTGTTAAAAATCACCAGTGGTATACACTAGGAACGAACTCTTATTTGGCACGCAAAAGGTTTAATAGGGTGGCAGACCAGCAAACGGTGGGGGAAAAAACGATCCGCACCCTGATAGAAGATGCCCTGCGCAAAGTACCTGTTTTGGCCCCAGACAGCGGAAGAATTATAGAGAAATAATTTGTTTTTTTCAAATGCCCGCTCTTGAAGCGGGTATTTGGTTTTTGTTAGGATAAAATAGACGGTTTATGACGAATTTTGAGGAGAAAAAAATGAAAAAACTGTTCTTGTTGCTTATTTTGTCTTTTTCTGCGGCAGGCTTGTTTGCCGCTACTACGGTTATTTATCATACCAGCGATATGCATGGCTTTTATTATCCTAAGGCCGGTGTAGGCGGTGCGGCAGTACTAGCTGAATTGATAGATGAAGGGCCGGAAGATTATTTATTACTTGATTCGGGCGATTTTTCCAACGGAACAGCCGAAGCTAAAAACTCCAAAGGCTTAAAAAGTGTAGATATTATGAATAAGTTAGGTTTCCACGCGGCTACTATCGGAAACCATGAGTTCGATTTTAAAGACAAAGGTGTGGCTCCTATTCTGCAAAGGGCCCAATTTCCCCTATTGGCTGCCAATTTTTTTGAAAAAGAAACCGGTAAATATCCCGAAGGAGTAAAACCCTATCAAATTTTTGAAGTAGATGATGTTGAGGTGGCTGTAATTGGTTTGGCCAATACCAACCCGACTAACAAAAGCAAAAAATATAAATTTACTCAACCTTTACCGGCTTTGGAAAAAGTATTAAAAGAAAAAGCATTGCAACAGGTCGATATCAAAGTAGTAATCGTGCATGATGCTTTGGTAGATGAGGAACATGGTACTCAGGCCTACATTAGCCAAATTGCCGAAAAGTTTGGTGATCAAATAAACGTAGTCTTTGGTGGGCATGCTCATCATATCGTGCAGAACCATTACATCAATGGCGTGTTATTTGTAGAAAGCGGAAATTACTATCAATCCGTCAGCAAAGTAGTTATTGAAACCGACGATGAGACAGGCAAGGTGCTTTCTGCTAAATCTGAGTTGATTCCGTTAGTCGTAGAAAAAATAGGTTTAGATGATGATATGGCAGAATATGCGGAATCTTTAAAAGAGCCCGGTATGGACGAGGTATTTGGAGAAGCGGCGGAAAAAGTCAGCCGTGAGGCTTCTAATCCTCAGCACAAAGACGGTCCGCTGAATAACTGGATTGCAGATTTAGGCCGCGTGTATGCAGGGACAGAGATTTTTGTGCATAACAACGGTGGTACTCGTATCGATATGGAGAAAGGCACCATTACAAAGCGCGAAACAGTAGATATGCATCCGTTTGAAAACACCATTTTCAAAATGACCGTAGACGGAAAGTTTTTGAAATATTTAGTCAAAAAATCCTTATTGCCGCGTAGTTTATTTACTTATTCCGGTATGACGATTACCTACCGCAATAAAAAAGGCAAAATAAAAGATTTGAAAATATACGTCAACGGAGAACCGGTGGAAAACCGCAAACAATATACTTTGGCCACCAATGAATATATCGCTTTCGGTGGCAGTGAAGGTTGGCCTTTTAACCGCATTAATAATGAGAAAAAAGAAAAAGTGGGCACAGGAAATGTGCGTACCATCTTGGAAGAAGGTATCAAAAAATATTCTCCGGTAAAAGCGGTGGCTACGGGCCGTATAGTAGAAGTGAAGTGATGAAAAAATTAGTCTGCTTATTTCTTTTATTCTTAGGAGGTTGTGCCGAACATCAACAAGCGGATGTGAATTTGTTTTTCACGTCGGATATTGAGGGTGTTTTTTGGTCCAGACCAGAGCCTTTATATGGAAACGAAGAAATTGGCGGTCTTGCTGTTTTGAAATCTTTTTTAAACAAACAAACAATCCCCTTTGTCTTGCTTGACGGCGGAAATTGGTTTTCCCAAACGCCGGAGGGTAATTTGACCAAAGGGGATTATTTAAATTCTATTGCCGCTTCTTTGCCTTATTCCGCTCGTCTGTTTACGGAGAAAGATTTAGGCTATGGCTGGGGATCTTTGAGCCAAATTATCCAACAGTCTTCCGCTCCTTTTATTGCCAGCAATGTGACGCTAACTAATGGCAAAATCCCTGCCGGAGTGAGCCCTTTATTATTAGAAGAAGTGCAAGGAATTAAGATTGGCTTTTTGGGTTTGGTGGGTCAAGATGCTTTGAAAGGAAAACAGCGGTTGGGCGGTTTGAAAATCATGGACGAGGTGAAAGCCGCAAAAGAGGCCGTGCTGCAACTGCGTGAAAAGGGTGCCCAAGTGATTGTGCTGCTCAGTGCATTGGGAATCTCTGATGAAAAAGATGCGTTGACAGATGCGGCTTTGGCAGAAGAAGTAGAAGGGATCGATGTTATTTTGAGTGCCGACTTAGGGCGAGAAGGAGCGGAGTTTACTCAAGTAAGAAAAACGCTGATTGTATATCCCGGCTCTAAATTGGACAGTGTGGCCAAAGTTGGATTATTTTTTAATAAAGATAAAGAACTGACAAAAACCAAATTTGAAGATGTGGTATTGTATCGCAGAGATTTTGGTTTTGATATACATGTAGGCCAACTGACGGAAGATTTACGCCGAATGACGCGTAATCAGATGGATCGTCCTGTCGGGAAATTGGAAAAAGATTTGACGGGTAATTTGCAAGGAGAATCCTCTTTGGGAAATTGGGCCGCTGATTGTCTGCGTAAGTGGGCCAAAACCGATGTGGCTATTTTAAACGCAGATTCCCTTCGTAAAGATTTATCTGCCGGTACAGTCACTCAATATGATTTGTATCAGTTATATCCATATGCCGATCATGTGACCTTGCTAAATATGAAAGGAGATGCCCTGTTAAATGCTTTGGAAGAAGGTTTAAATACGACGGGGCACTTTGCTCAGATATCGGGCTTAAAAATCCGCTACTCTTTGTCTGCTCTACCTAACAGAAGGATTGTCGGTGCGTGGGTAAAAGGAGTTCCCATTTCTACCAAGTCTACTTATCGCGTAGCGGTGACGGATTATATGTTGGCCGGTGGTGCAGGGCATGACGGATTTATTGATTCTTTGGAATTTAAAAATACGCAAGTGGAAATGCGTACGGTGCTTGGCTTGTGTTTGTCCTCCAAAAATCAAGAAAAAACGGATGTACAAAAAAGGTGGAACAGTATAAAATGAAAAATTTAGTCCGCCCCTTATCCATTGGTTCTTTTACTGCTTCTAATAATTTGTGGCTGGCCCCGATGGCCGGTATTACAGACGGTCCTTTTCGGGCTTTATGTTTGCGTGGCGGGGCTGGAGTCGTCTGCGCGGAAATGGTGTCTGCTCATGCGCTACATTACGAAAATCCTCGCAGTTTGCGAATGTTGAGCATCCGTGAACGGGAAAAACCGGTCTCTATGCAGATTTTCGGATCCGATGAACAAACTATTGCACAGGCTGCTTTGGCTGCAGAAGCGCGCGGTGCGGATATTATCGATATTAATGCTGGTTGTCCTGTAAAAAAAATCAATCGCGCCGGAGCAGGCTGTATATTGATGAAAGACCCCGCTCATTTAGGCCGTTTAGTGGCTGCCGCCGTAAAAGCCGTTAAAGTGCCGGTGACACTTAAAACGCGGATTTCTTTAAAACGCGGTAAATTGTTGGGGGATGAACTTGCCCGTATTGCCGAAAATGAGGGTGCGGCGGCAGTGCTGATGCATGCGCGCGCGGCAGAAGACGTGCACACCGGAGAGCCGGATTTGGAAGCCTTAGCAAAGGTGTGCGCTAGTGTCAAAATCCCTGTGTTAGGTAATGGGGGTATCAATAGTGCTCAAATGGCTAAAAATTTCTTTGATGCCGGTTGCGCAGGTCTTTTAATTGGGCGTGCGGCAGTGGGAAACCCTTATATTTTTCGCGATATTGCTCAAGAACTTACAGGCGGAAATCCGCAACCGTTGGATAATCGCCGCCGAGTGGAAATTTATTTGGCATTGATTGAAGAAAATATAGCCCACTATGGTGAAAAAATAGGCATTGGCCGTAGCAAAAAAACGGCAGGGTATTGGTTGCGTGATTTTGCCGGTGCAGCCGAAGTGCGCGGAAAATTTGTCCGCATGGAAAAATTTACCGATATTAAAGCCCTTTTTTCCAGTCTGATTTTTTAAATTTCCCTATACATTGTGCTTTTGTTTTGCTATAATATCTAGGAAACCACGAGTCATTAACATGCAGTGGCCACCACTCCGCTGCGCTTTAATAACAAAAGGTAAACAGAAACTTATGACGAAAACTTTTTTACCTTCCGTCAAGGAAGTAGAAACCACCCGTGCTTGGCATCACATTGATGCTACGGGCCAAACCCTGGGCAGATTGGCTACTCGCGTAGCTGTGCTCTTGATGGGTAAACACAAAAGAACCTTCACCCCTCACATGGATTGTGGAGATTTTGTAGTTGTCACCAACACCGATAAAATTAAGGTGACCGGTAATAAAATGGAAGAAAAAATTTATTTCTCCCACTCCGGCTATGCCAAAGGCGCCAAAGAAACCCCGCTCAAACGTCAGTTTGAAAAGGATTCCACCAAAGTATTGGAATTGGCCGTCAAACGCATGTTAGACGTCAACCGCTTGCGCGCTCCGCGCATGAAACGCCTCCG
>JAFXGO010000013.1 GCA_017520185.1 Elusimicrobiaceae bacterium
AAGCTAAAAAAATCTTAGTAGGTTTCACGAATTCCTTTTTTCAAGAAAAAGTACAAACAGAAGTAGATCCTTTTCAGTTTCTTCTAGTAACTATTTTATCGGTTTCTTTTCCTGAGGTCTATAATAAAATCTTCCAAAACGAAAGATTTTGGGTAACAGATGCGTATAATAAGAATGTTAATACTCAGGAAGAAACTTTTAAAGAGTGGGATAACTATTTTTCCTCACTGTATAGCCTATATCCGGAAAGAGGAGATTTTTTAAAACCAATATTTATCATACTAAATCATGCTTATTTAACTTTTTTATATGATAAAGAAGGTTCCTCCTATACCAATTTTGAAATTCTATACGAAAAAAGGCACAAGGCCGTTTCTTATATTCAGAAACCCTTAAATAGTAAGAACTATTTTTACAGGTATTATAATCACACCCTATCACCAGCTACAATTCCAGATAAAGTATTAGATGCTTTGTGGAATAATTTGAAAGTAGAGCATAATCAGGATGTCGCTGTAGAAAACCTTCAAGCCTTTCTTGTGAAAAATCAAGAAGGATTAGGTAGCTTCTTTTCTTACATTTCCTTCCATTTACAAAATTTAGATTTAAAATCTTTAAATTATCTCCCTTTTGCATGGAAAAATTTAATAAATCAGCAAAATACTCCCTTTAAAAAAGGAGAACTGGATTCTATTTTTGAAAAAATAAAAGAAATAGTTAAAGACAAAAAAATACCCTCTCAGACCTTATTAGAAATAGCTTTTGAGGTTAATTCTATTTGCTATAAAATTTATTTATATCACATTCTGTTACAAGAAAATTCTGAAGAGGCAAAAGAATTAATCGGTTTTTTGCAAAAACAAAACTGGAATGCTAAAGATGTATTATCGGATTGTTTTTATTATAAACAATCTTACTATAATTTTGCTGCATTCTATGACTGGTTAAGAGACTTCAAATATCCTGCCCATTATTTAGAAAAACGACAAGCAGACTCTATAGTTGTATTTAAAGAAGACGAACTTATATTTTGGGAAGCAATAGGTGAAACATTATATAGGAGTACACAGGGTTACTCTATGAATGATACTTTGAAGACTTGGGGAAAAGAAAATATCTTTGATATTATTGAGCAGTTGTTACAGCAACCAGATTTAACCCATCGTCAAGAATTACAGGAAATAAAAGAATATTATAAAGATTGGAAACCTCATACACAGGATTCCAACTAATATTTATCTGCTAGGGCTACAGAATAACTAACCTACCTTCTATTTCAATAAAATAGTCCAACGAGTCTTGGTTTTCCTTGCCTTGGTCTTAAAAGTGGGTTTTAATAGCCTTGTCCAACGGGCTTTGGATTCTTGTTTTGATTTATTATTCACCATTTTGACTCTGTCTCCTGTGTTACAGTCTTTTAAATTTAAATTAACTTTATTGCAAATGTTTATTTTCAAATGATATTTTGTTAGAAATAACAGAAGATTATGATTGGATTATATTTTATGTACAAAAATAGGTTTATGACAGATTGTAGAAAGGAGATTCCATTGAAAATTATCAAAAAATCTTAAAATTCGGATAAATATAAATTTCATTTTTAAATTATCATAACAACTACAAAAAATGATTAATTTGTCATAACTTTAAACAATAGATAAAAATAAATTTAATTACTTAAAAATAAGTTATAACAGGCTTTTATCAGATGGATAAAGAAACTAGAATCGGATTAAAAATAATCATAATGAAAACATAAATTGCTTTTGTTATAAAATCAAAAAATATTCTTTTTTGAATAGAAAAACTATTGATGCAAGGTTAAATAAAAATAATATTTGATTAATGTTAAAGCATATTTTTATTGAATTTTTTCAATTGGGAAAACAGACTGGATACATTAGGTTAGAGAATATAGTTGAAGTTATTATTTTTATCTTACTTACAAAGACATAATATAATATAAGGGCGGGCGTGTTCTCTCCGCCCTTATCTCTTTTTAGAAAACAGGCATTTAGTTTTTTAGAAGAAAAAAACCCTCTCTTTAATCAAGTGCCATATATCAGCCATATATCCAAAAAGTAGACATTAGGACCTCAAAAGTAGACATTCATGGCTGAAAAGTAGACATTGAACAGAAATTACCGATTTGCTATATTCTTATGATAATTTACAAGTTGACTTTATATTTATCCTAAATTTAGGATAAATTATCGATTTTCAGCATATTTTTAGGACAAATGATAAGCATATGGAGTATTTTTTATGATAATTATAAAATACACTTTACATTTATCATAAATTTAATTATACTTTTAATATGCAATACATACATAGAACCCTAGAAAAAAGTTTGTTATCTGCGGTACAACAATTTCCTGCTGTTGTGCTGACCGGACCGCGTCAGACCGGAAAATCTACTTTGCTTAAGCAGCTTTTCCCTACCTATCACTATGTGACATTTGATGATTTGAGCGTCAGAAACATCGCCAAAAAAGATCCGGCTTTATTTGTTTCCACCTTACAAACTCCCGTTATTATTGATGAAATTCAATATATTCCGGAACTTTTGAGCTACATCAAAATGCACATTGATAAAGAAAGGGTAAACGGACGGTTTCTGCTAACGGGTTCTCAAATGTTTAATGTAATGCAAGGTATGTCCGAAACTTTGGCAGGAAGAGTTGCTTTATTTGAGCTTTTGCCATTGTCTTTTCAAGAGTTAAACAAGGTACCGCAAGACCCCATTCCTTGTTTTGAGCAAATTATTAAAGGGTTTTATCCTACTCCTAATACGCAAGAGATGGACTTACAGCTCTTTTACGGCAGTTATTTATCTACTTATGTAGAAAGAGATGTTCGTCAAATAAAAAATATTCATGATATTGCTACCTTCCAACGGTTTTTAGAATTATTAGCTGCCAGAGTGGGCAATTTACTCAATATGCAAGACTTAGCCAATGACTGTGGGGTAGCCAATGCTACGGTTAAAAATTGGATTTCTATTTTAGAATCCAGCCGTATTATTTATTTGCTTCGCCCTTATTTTAATAATGCAAGCAAGAGACTAGTCAAAACCCCCAAGGTGTATTTTACGGATACGGGGCTGTTGGCATATTTGCTTCGTTATAAAGATGCAGATACCTTGCTTAAAGGACCTATGGCAGGGGCTATATTTGAAAATATGATTATTATGGAAGCGGTAAAAGAGAATATCTATAATCGCACCGGACATAATTTGTATTTTTACAGAGATTCAAATCAAGTGGAAGCGGATTTGGTTATAGATAAAGGCCAAAGCATAGACTTATATGAAATCAAAGCCACTCAGACTATTCATAGTGACTTTGCCAGAAAATTAAAGAATGTTGATTTGCCTGCCACCAATAGGGCTATCTTATCTTTAAATTCTACAGAGATGCCATTACATCCGCAGGTTATGGCTAAACCATGGTGGAGTATTCTCAAATAAACTGATTTATCAGATGTTTAGCATGTAAAAAGTCTTTATTTTTATCAAGTTTTTACAGGTGCTATTGGTTTTTTATATTTTTACACATCTTTAATAACCGAATGAAAAAGTGGGGAGCATACAATAAATAACCTAAAATGCTTAATTTAACTAATCTAAATTAAACCCTAAATTTTTTAAACGGTCCAGAAAAAAATTTACAAAAAATTTACATAAAGGTTCAAAAAACAGCAAAAAACTGCAAAAAAACAGAGGATTTGTAAATTTTTTCTTAAAAAAGAAAATCTCCGATTCTTCGTCGGAGATTTGTATAAAAAATGATAAATTTGTGACTTCTGAGGGGGCTATGTCAAGGGAACGCGCTACCCCTGCGCCAACTGGGCTAAAATCGGTTTTGACTACCTATTTATTATAGCAAAAGTATGAGATAAAAAGAAAGATTCAATAAAAAAACAGCAAAAAGATGGGGGATTTTTTAAAAAAGAAAATATCCGATTGTTTTCCCGAAAGCTCTCTGCGTTTTTAAATTTTTTTTTTCGTTTCTTGCCGACGAATAAAAATCACACCTTTGATTTAATCCTTTGCAAAAGTCCTTTTTCTACATAAACTTTCTGTTTTAAAGGACAATCCCTGTACCGCGCTTTTACACTCTAAAAGAAATTTTCTCCTTCGCCTTCAATCCGAATGGTTATTCTGTGAATTTCGTTTACCACTCCATATAAAGAAACAGCGGTGTCAAGACATTCTATCCAATATTTATGCCCTCTGACAATTTCCCTTATATGATAAGCCATACTGCCATCTAACGTCTTTATTTCCGCCCAAGAATGGTACAGAGCTTCCATTTGATAGCGCAGATTTTGCAAAACAATTTCTTCCGGTTTTTCTTGAGCGGCAAGCTCTACTAGTTTGGAATGTTGTTCGGTAAAAGAAATCAGCAGTTTATAAGAAGCCATTCTTTTTTCTCTTACCACTTCGGGTTGAGTAGAATCTTCTGCAAATTTTTTGTAGTAATCTAAGAGACTTTTTAAGTGTTCTTGAGCAGCAGCGGCGCCTTTTTCGGCCCGAATTTGATTTACTGCTTTTTGATTTGCTTTTTTAAATGATGTTTCCCATTTGTCCTTCGGCAACAAATTATGCGTTACTTCGTAGTTCATCAAGCCAGATGTAAGTTGGGCTGATGCACTCGTGGAAACAAAAAATAAAACTCCAAAAACTAACCAAATTTTTTTCATAAACTTTATCCTTTACACCAACCGGGTTTGAATGGGTTAAACTACCCTTTCACTATACCAAATAACCCCACTAATATCAATTTCCTTATCGGATAAATACTAAACATCTGAAAAGAAGTAAGTAAAATCTTTTTCGGGTTAACCACGCTTTTTTGCATAATGTAAAATATTTCTTGACATATACCCCCTGGGGGTATATAATATAGACAGATACCCGCAAGGGTATAAGGAGGTAAATATGGCTAAATGTTCAAATCCGAAATGCACTTGTGATCCTTGCACTTGTGGCGATAACTGCCAATGCGACGGAACCACTTGCAAATGTCCGAAACCGGCAGACAAAAAATAATATGAGAATATATTTCCCCGGATAATATCTCCGGGGAAATAGAAGAAATGAGAGAAAATTATGGAAAACAAACACCTTTGCCATAAGGCCGAACTTCCCCGCTTAAACAGAGTGATCGGACAGCTGGAAGGTATTAAAAAAATGATAGATGAGCAGCGGTATTGTCCCGAAATCCTGATTCAATTAAAAGCGGTACGCTCGGCAATTATATCCGTAGAAAAAAATATTTTATCTACCCACTTGGAAAAATGTGTGGCGGATTCTTTTGACAATAAAAATGCTGCCCAAGAAAAAATTGCCGAGATTAAAGAACTTTTTAACAAGTTGCAACATTAAATAGCGTTGAAAAAATGGGCCAATAGAACGCGTTTTGAAACCGAAAAAAAGCACTAATTTAATTGTTCTCTTAAGTAGGCCCTGTCTTTGTAAACTTGTTGAATAATGTTGTCTAAGGCACTTTCATAGCCTTCCCAGGCGACTTTGGTATAACAATTGCGCGCACTATTGCAATCGCCGTGATAGAAGCCGACTTTATTTTGAACGAACGCTTGCGAAGTATATTGTTTTATCAATTCGCCCTGGGCATTCAATACGTTTAATTCCAAATCAGTAACGCTTGTGAACGTCGTGATCGGTAAGCCTAAAGCCGGCGAAAGCCCTAACGTAACCACAGACAAAAACGTATATAAAGATGCTCCGTTTCGGGCTATATTCATCTGTGGCAGTAATACCAAATATCCCTTTTTTTCTCCCGGTTCAATTAAGTTCGCTTCCACTTCGCGGTAAAATCTCTCAGCCATGGGGTCATCTGCCCTAGCAAACTCTGCTTCGGGATTGAAATTTTCTAAAGATTCTTCATTTAAAAAAACCGCTTGTAAATAGGGTAATCTATCTTCAAAATCCCGATTCGGTGCTGCCGTTGCTTTGCTTAAACAAAAAGCCGTACAACCGGACAAAAAATTTAACCCCAATAATAATGCAAATATTTTCTTCATAAAAATTTCCTGGTGTTTTTTGCTAGTTAGATTATACAAAAGAAAATAAAAAGCTATTTTCACCCGCAAAAAAAGGCCCCTTGCGCAAAGGGGCCTTTTTGTATTGTGCGGATCAGAAAGTCCGTTCTTTGATTTGTTCTTTCGGATCTTCGTCCAAAGCTGTTGTTGTGTACGGGACTTTTTTAAAGTCTATTTGGGTCAAATCCACTTTGCGGATTTGAGAATTATACATAGTGCGGTAATAAAACGCCGGATGGGTGGTGTCGCTAACGCAGGTCACTTGGGTAGCGCTGGGTATATTCGGAATCGGTTGGTCCGGTGCGAACTCGGCCCCTATCGGAATATCAAACGCATTTAAGATGTGAAAAGCCTGTGTGACTGCCCCGTATTTATCGGCAGGCGTGCGCGAACCATGCAACCAAAAGAACGCACGGATAAAGCGCGATGGCGGAGTAAAATCACCGGGTATGCCCAACAGCGCCGAGCCGGACCCCAACGAAAATAAATCCGCTCCGCCAAAGGTTTTGGCGGGTATCGTGCCCGGCATGAGATTGATGTAATTGTTCAAGTTGCCCAAATGCCAAGCAAAATCGGGAGAGTTTGTTAACACACCGATTTTATTTTCATAGATTTTGCGTTCTCCGCGGTTGGTGATTTCTAATACAATGTTGCGTCCGCTGGCATCGGCAATGCGCCAATGTCCGGTATTATAATTACCTTTTTCGTCGGGTTTGGCAATCGGAATAATATCTATCTTTTTAAGATGTTTTAATACTTCATCTACCGAAGCAAAGTTAGACAATATCCACGGGACCAGCTCAGCATCGCTGACCGATTGTTTGGCTTTTTTAGGATTGTACGGCGCCAAACTGCCATAATGGGAAAAAAAGAAAATCCCCGCCGAAAGCCCCTTTTCATTAATACCTTCGGTAATAAACTCGTCCATGATCGTGGTGGCCCCCACTACCCCATAGCGGGTAGTCCAGCTCAGGCCGTTTTTTCCTTCAGGTGTATAAGACGTTTTTTTCACACCGCGCGGCCAAACGGCCAATTTGGCCTTTAAATCGTATCCGCTCCATTCAATGGTACGCGCTTGAATACGGGTTCCGTCTTCGGCGGACAGAGAAATCCCCGTACATGCCAAAGCCGGAGAAACGGCCGTAGCCGTAAATGTGGCTGCTGCCAATAAGGCTGTTATTTTTTTCATACTGCTTTTTAAGAGCGGATAAATATAGTGTTGCCGCCCTTCTCCCTGTATTAGCAGTATGAAATAAAAAATCTTTTTTGTGAATATCAAATTTTAGATTATATGATTTGTTGCATCGGGCGGCATAAATGTAAAGGGCCTTGGCTGAAACCCCGCAAACGCGTACGTAGGGGCAGTAAAAATTCATATAATTTAGGATATGAAACAGGATTTTTCTTTTTCTGTTTTGATGTCTGTCTACGCTAAGGACCGCCCCCTATGGCTGGCCCAAGCTTTGGATAGTGTTTTGCAAAACAGCCTTTTGCCAAAGGAAATCGTGGTGGTGACCGACGGCCCTATCGGGGCGGATTTGCAAAAAGTTTTAACAGATTTTACGCAGAAAAGCCCTTTGATACGCTTACTGCCTTTAGACAAAAATGTAGGGTTGGGCGCAGCACTGAATAAAGGTCTTTCGGTCTGCTCGTGCCCCTGGGTAGCGCGCATGGACGCCGATGATATTTCCTTGCCCGGACGTTTTGCCCAACAAATATCTTTTTTGAAACAAAATACGGATATAGCCGTATTGGGCGGCTGGGTGCAGGAGACAGATAGCGCGACCTTAACGCCCCTATCGGTGCGCCGCGTGCCGGAAAACCCTGCCGACATTTTGAAATTTCTCAAAAAGCGTTGCCCTTTTAATCACATGAGCGTTATGTTTAAGAAAAGCGCTGTTACGGCTGTGGGCGGTTATCAGCCTTTTTATTTGTTGGAAGATTATTATTTGTGGGCGCGTTTGGCGGCGGCAAAATACCCGATGGCAAATTTGCCTAACATATTAGTCAATGCCCGCGTAGATGAAAATATGTATGCCCGCCGCGGCGGGTGGAAATATTTCAAAAGCAATTACGCCTTGAGCCGCCGTTTGCGGCAGTTGGGGCTTATTTCCTGGCTGACGCATGGGCACAACGTAGGGGTACGTTTCTGCGTGCAAGTATTATTGCCCAATTCGTGGCGCGGTTTATTTTACCGAAAAGTTCTGCGTTAAAAATGAATAAAAAAGAAAATTCTACTCCTGTGCGGATTTTGCAAATTGTTTCCAGCGCCTATGTGGGCAGCGGGGTTTTACAAGTGGTGTTAAATTGGCACCGCCGCCTGGACAGAAGCAAGGTGCAGTTTGATTATTTGTTTTTATTGCCTACCTGTCACTCCTGTCAGGCCGAAATAGAAGCCTTGGGCGGGCGCGTGGAACAATTGCCGAATATCGGGAAAAATCCCTTTCGTTTTCTAAAATCTGCGGTGGCTTTTTTTCGTCAACACCGCTACTTGACGATTCATTCGCACATTACGCATTTAAACTTGCTTTTTTTTCCTTTAGCTAAGTTTTTTGGCGCGAAAACTATTATTCAGCATGCCCATGGCACGCAGTACAGCGACAAGGCTTTACCGGCTTTGCGCAACCGCCTGATGCTCGGGGCGGTGCGGCCGTTAATAACACATCAAATGGCGTGTTCTACGGCGGCGGGCAAGTTTTATTTCGGCAAAAAATTTACCCTTGTTAACAATGCCATTGAATTGGAAAAGTTTACTTACACCCCTCAAGCGCGTGCCGAAAAACGCAAAGAATTGGGGGTGGAAAATCTTTTTGTGATCGGGCATATCGGTCGCTTCAATGAGCAAAAAAATCATACTTTTTTAGTGGATACTTTTGCCGAAGCGGTAAAGTTAAATCCGCAGTGCGTTCTTTTGCTTGTGGGTAGTGGGCCTTTGGAAGAGAAAATCAAGGCAAAGGTCCGCCTAATGGGGTTGGATAATAAAGTGAAATTTTTAGGGGCGCGCCGAGATACCCCCGCACTTTTACAAGCGTTTGATGTGTTTTGTATGCCCTCTTTTTATGAAGGGCTTCCGTTAGCAGCGGTAGAAGCGCAAGCGGCGGGGTTAGCTTGTGTGTTGTCTTGCGGTATTACCGATGAAAGCGTTCTGTTGCCTTGCAGTGGCCGTTTACCGCTGGAAGCGGGCCCCGAAGCATGGGCCCAACGGCTGTTAACACAAGTTTGTTTTGAGCGAAAACAAGGCATAGAACTCTTGAAACAAAAAGGATTTGATATTTCGGATAGTGCCCTGCAAATGCAAAAATTTTATGAGTCTATGCCCGGGGGAACTTTATGAAAATATTAGTGGTGGCGGGCAGCTGTCTGCGGGTTAATTCTTCTGCCAATTTGTGCCATTTGGCATATATTCGCGGGTTGGTGGAAAACGGACATCAAGTGCAAGTGCTTTGTGTGGAAGAAAAAGGCCAAGTGACAGATGATTCCATGGTCTTGCCCGAAGGAGCACAATATTGTTACTTTCCCGATAATTTTCTTTACCGCTTTATGCGGCCGTCTTCTTGGAAACAAACCAAAAACAATCTGCAAAACCAACGTAAAAGTTGGAAAACCAATATCATTGCTTATCTAAGAAAAGCCGTCAACTCTTTTTACGGACCTTTCGGCTTGCATGGAGCTTGGGCCAAAAACGCAGTGCGCGGTTTTAATGCTCTGCCCTATTATGACGTGGTGATTTCTCTTTCTTCCCCGGTGCATAGCCATTGGGTGGCGGTACAACTGATTAAAAAGAAAAAAGTGCGTTGTAAAAAACATATAGAAATTTGGGAAGACCCTTGGTATTTGGATTTATACAACCGCCAAAAAAACAAGCAACAATTTACCATGGAAAAAGAATTGCTATCCGCTTGCGACCGGGTCTTTTATGTAAGCCCTTTAACCCTTCAATATCAAAAAGAATTGTTCACGGATTCGGCGGGTAAAATGGATTGGGTAGCTTTGCCTTATTATTACAAAGAAGCCCAAGCCACCGCCCCGAACCATCATTTCGGCTATTTCGGCGATTATTTTCCTTTTTCGCGGGATTTGACTCCTTTTTATCAAGCTGCCAAACAAAGCAATGTTTCCGTTTGTATTTGCGGATCTCCGGAAAGTTTATTTGAGCCTACGGAAAAAATTTCCATTTATCCCCGCTTGGACTTGGCGGATTTGAAGCGCCGCGAACAGGAAACAGGCATTTTGGTCTGTTTAGCTAACAAAAAGGGTGGGCAAATCCCGGGGAAAATTTACCAATATGCCGCAACGTATAAAAAAGTGCTGTTTATTTTAGACGGCACTCCGGCTGAACAGGAAGTACTGCGCCGCTTTTTAGAGCCGTTTCAGCGTTTTTACTTTTGCCGAAATAATGCAGCGGATATTAAAAAGGCCTTAGCCGAAATCCTGGTTGGAAATTCACAAATTAAAAACGAACCTTTGGAGTCTTTTAGCCCGGCTCATATCGTGCGCCAAATTTTTGCCAAGGCGGGTTTATTATGAAAATCTGTGTGCGTGGCAGTGTTTTGGCGGTGTTGGCTTTTTTAAGTGTTCTGTGTGCGTATGCGGGACCTTTGGCCGGGGCAAAAGCCGCCGCTCTGTGGTGTTGTGCGGTGGGGGGATTTGTGTCTGCCTTGGCTTTTTTGCGTAAAATAGAGATCACAAAAATAACGTTTGGCTGGGGGTTACTTTTGTTGTATGTGTGTTTAAGCGGGCTGATGAATTTTCCGCAAGGGTTGTTGTATGCGGCGATGTTTTCCGCTTGTGTGGTGTGTATGCATGTGCAATTAGATGAGCGGGCCTATCGGCTTTTATGGAAATTATTTACAGGTGTAGGCGTCCTGCTGGCGGTTTCGGTTTTATTGCAAAAGTTTTTTCCGGGCTTTTTTTATGCCGCTTCGCAAAAATGGTTTTTTTGGGGAAACCAGGCTGAAATGGTTTATCTCTCAGGGGCGGTGGCCAAACACTATACCGGGCTTTTTATAGAGCCGAGTTTGACGGGCTTTTACCTGGGGATTGCCTTTTGTTTGGTGTACGGAAAATTATTCTTCAGTGCGCAAAAAAGCTCTTTCGTTTGGTGTGTCGGGCGTATTTGCTTGCTGGGTTTGTTTTATTATGCCTTATGGGAAACCCAAAAACGAAGCATGATTTTAGCCATCTCTTTTTTATCGCTTTTATTCGGGTGTGCCGCTTTGGTAAAAAAGCCTACGCGCAGGAGAATTTTTACGGCAATTGCCGGAGGTGTGTTGTTGGTGCTTTGTTGGAGCTTTTTGGCAGAGCAAATCTCTTTGCTTTTAACAAAAGGGACCGCACAACAAATAGAGCTTTCTGCCAGAGAGCCTTTGTGGCAATTGGCTTGGGAAATGTTTATACAAAGCCCTTTTGTCGGTAACGGAGCCAATAGCTATGATGTGGCTTTTAATGAGTCCGGTATCCGTAATTATTTCTTTGAATTTGCCGGTGCGCATAATGGCTATTTGCAACTTTTGGCCGAGTGGGGTCTTTTGGGTGTTTTGTTGTTTTTTCCGCTTTTGTTTCGGCAGATGTTAAAAGGGGTAAAAAACGGCTTGTTACGTTCCGAAGCCCCTGGGCAAGAATGGAGTTTCGGCGCTTTATCAGGTATTGCTTTTATTATGATTTATGCGTTATCAGGCAATCCGTTTCACCAACCGCAAGAGCTGTTTACTTTGTTTATTTTGTTGGGAGTATTAAAAAAATATGAAACCATCTGCTAACACTTTTAAAACCATCGGATTGTACGGCATTTACGGCTTATATAACTTTGGTTGTGAAGCGATTGTCCGCGGTACTTATCAAATGCTCAAATCC
>JAFXGO010000014.1 GCA_017520185.1 Elusimicrobiaceae bacterium
GCGTTAAGGCCAAAAGCCCGGTGTCATTACGCAATAAATAATACATAAAGGCCGCCGTAGCTCCGGCCCCGCGGCTGCCGCGTATCAAGCGGCGGTATTTGCCTTGTTTGCCCAATAAGTCCGTGGAAAGCACTTGCTCGGCAAAAGGCGAGCCGTAGGTGTCTTGCGCTTTTATTTGTAAAGATACAATATGGCGGCTTTTTAATTCGGCTTGCCATAAGAAATTCAGCCAAAGTTTGGTAATGTCATAATCGGCCCCGCTCCAAGTGCCACCTTTGGTAAAAGAAACATCGGCCGCGTAAGCATAGCGGGCGGCGGTTAAATCAGCGAGCATTTTTTGTTTGTCGGAAAGACCAAACCCAAAAAGAGCTCCCATACCCGAAGAAGAACGCACATTGTGGCGGTAGGCAAGCCCTGCGGAAAGCTGATTGTGGTTGCCGTCGTTCAAATCGCGGGAATAGGAAACGTGTTTAAATTCGGGAGAAATAAAAGCGCTCCAATTCCCCATTTGCCGCGCATATAAAAAGCGCAAAGATTGCTCTTTTATATCAAATTGATCCAGGGGGTGACCAAATTCTTCTTTGTCATCGGCGATATTTAAAACGCCATACATATTGGACCAATGGTGGGGGTAAAACCGAAGTTCGGCATCTAAATCCGTATATTTGATGTTTAAAAAATGGTCTTCCCAAACAAGTCCGCCTGCCAAAGAGTAGCCGTCATCGCTTACGCCTGCGGTAACAAAGGCCGTTTCGCCTTGTTTAAAAAAATTTCCTTCAAATAAAGATAAATATAATACGTCTTTATCGGCGGAAGCAAAAAATGCCAGCGGGAAGAAATAATAGCCGTCTTGTGCCAAAATATGAATATCTACCTTGTCATCTTGTTGGCGGGTGGAAAAATCCAGCTTTTTAAACAGGCGCATATCATGCAATTTATTTTGGGCCTGTTCGTAACTTGTCGTAGAAAAGCGATCCCCGGATTTTAAAGGAAATTTTCTTTTGATAACTTCGGGATTCATACGGGTAACGGATACGTCTATATTGCCTACCCAAAGCTCTTGTGCGCTTAAAAACGGAGTAAATAGTAAGAAAAACAGAAATAATATTTTCTTCATAATAATAGAATAATTATTTTTAAATCCACCGCGTAAAATATATTTGATTAGAAACAAACCTTGTTTTAAAAGTATGAATATTTCAGAACGGCGTATTTTTGGCTAAAAATAAGGAGGTTTTCCAAGGATTATCATCAAGGGCGGACAAAGAAAGACAAGGCCGTCTCTTATTTCTATCAATTTGTCTTCTAAAGTTTTATCGTAAATTTGAAAGTTTTCCGTTTTTTCATCTATATATCTGTGGAAGGTGGTAGTCCAAGGGTTGTTGGTTTTGTTACATTCAAAATAAGGGGTTTTTTGGTTTTGAAATTCTATAAGTTTACGTTTTTTGTGAACAACTTTTTTTAATTTATTGCTGTATTTTTTAAGTTGGGCATTTTCCGGGTCAAAAGGCTGTGTTTTTAGTGTTGTAGGTTTTTTCGCAAATTCCCAAGCGTGTATTTCTTCTGCACTTATGTTTATTGTGCAGAAGAAAAGTATCAGTAAAAGGGCGGTTAATTTTTTCATTTATGATTTTGTTTTGTGTAAGTAGTCGCTAATCTCTGCTGAAATTTTTTTCCGCTGCAATCGGTGTAATAATAGCATCGGTGTAATAATAGCAAAGGGCACTACTATACAGAGTGCTAAGGGAACGGCACCCAAAAGATAGAAAAAAATAGTTTTTGCGGAAAAAGCGGAATGCCACGTTTTGTAAAACGGAAGGCCGATAAGCACCAGCTTGCCAAGTAAGTTAGACGTGCGCGTAAGAAAACCTTGATTGGGGTTGATGGGGAGTTTAAGCATCTTTGTCGTAAATATGGCGGCACTTATTTGTATCAATAAAAACCCGATTAGGTGAAGTACGCATATCCAAAACATATGCCGGGTAACGGGCTCTTTCAATGCCCAAGAAAATAAGGCATTGCTATAAAGAAACCCTAAAATCAGAAAAACAATGTTGGCAATTCCCGTAATGGTACGATATTTCATTTTTTTCTCCTTTTTTTCATTCTACTAAAAATGGCCTTTTGTTTCTGTGTGTGGTAAAAAGCCAAAAGTATATAACAAAAAACCCCCG
The DNA here is from genome assembly GCA_017520185.1 of Elusimicrobiaceae bacterium. Lineage (NCBI taxonomy): Bacteria > Pseudomonadati > Elusimicrobiota > Elusimicrobia > Elusimicrobiales > Elusimicrobiaceae > Elusimicrobiaceae bacterium. Next base: position 2,175 of record JAFXGO010000014.1, read on the forward strand.
CTGATGCGAGGGTTTCAAATTCATACGGCGGTTGTAGTTTGGGTAGCAAGGTGCTTGTTTATGAATTGTAATTAGGAAAAATTATGGGAAATAAAGGCTAAATTTAGTCCATTACCCCAGTTTTGCCTATTAAGCTGGGAATTTTGGCCTATTTTTAAATTAGGCCTTTTGGCCCTTAAAATGTTTAAAAAAAAGTTATATACTATCAATATCTTAATTAAAGGATAGATATATGAAAAAAGTTCAACTAATTGTATTATTGCTTAGCATATTGATTCCTGCTATGAGTTTTGCCCAACATAGGGAAAGTAGAAAAGCCAAGATTGCCCGTTTGGAAAGGGAAAATGCAGCATTGGCGGCGCAAAGCAATGTGTATCAATCAGAATTAGAAAGAGCTAGACACCTTTCTGACAGTATTGCAAATGTAAATTCCACAAATGCAGCCCGCTTGGCAGTGGCCGTTGAGCAGAATGAAGATTTACAAAATCAAAACAGGCAGTTGCAAGCACAAAATGATTCTCTTACTCAAGTTAATGCACAATTAACTGCAGAGATAAATCGTCAGTTAGCCATTCAACAAAAAGCCAAAAACAAACCGAAACCTGTCCCTACTTACTTGACACCTCGTTGTGAGGAGGTATGCAAAGGGTTGCGTTTTAATAAATGTGAATCTTGGGTAAAGGATGCAAAGGCGGGAGATCCTTCGTTTCAAGTCGTAGATGTTAGTGTGCTACATACCGATTACTCGGGTGATGTTACTCAATGGTACACTCAAATTGTTACGTTTGAATATATGATAAGAGGGCAAAAGTTCACTAAACAATTTAAGGACCGATTGCGTAAAGGTTTTGGAGGGTGGGTTGAGTAACAAATATCCCCTGGATAATTAACTAAACCCCAAAAATACAAAAACCGGCCAAGATTCGCATGCTATCAGTGGTGCGCAAAAAAATCCCCGTCGGGCGTTAGGCCCAACGGGGATTTATGCTATAAACTTAAAACTAAAATACGGATGTTGTAGTTTCCCTAGCACTATGCTGATGTTTCAAACAGCTAGAACGAAAAGTAGTTTTTTTATTAAAATAAGACTATGAAACAAGAAACCCAAGCGCTGTGTCCTGTTTGTCTAAAAACAATTCCCGCTATTAAAGTACAACGGGGAAGTGAAGTCTGGTTGGAAAAAACATGCCCCGAGCATGGCTCTTTTTCGGTGCAGGTTGCTA
>JAFXGO010000015.1 GCA_017520185.1 Elusimicrobiaceae bacterium
CATCTTTCAAATCAAAAATAAAGAACTGACATACAATATATGTAGATTTCCCCGACTTGAAATGAATCGGGTAAGGGGAGATATGCGATTATGTGATTTTTAAATGAAAGAGCCGTGATAATTTGCAAGCTTTTCTTGCTCTTTTATTTTTTTTATTTGCTTTTGTTGTTTACTTTTGTTTAGAAGTTGTTTGATTTTTATTTCGAGCATATTAAGGTAAGTTCTATAAATTCATCGTTTAAAATTTAAAAAATGAAAATTGGAGGTTGATATACTTTTCGAGGAATTAATAGAACCCACTTAAAGAATCTCAAAGATGCCGAAAATAAGAGAGTGAAACTCTAAAGTGTTCTTTTTTAATAAAATTTAAACGGCTTCTAAGAAGTTGTTTAATTTTTATTTCGAGCATATTTGAGAGAGATTTTTAAATCTATTTTTAGTCTTCTTTTGCAGAAAATAGTGGACTATTATCAAAAAAGGAGAATAAAAATAGGTTAAAAAGAATCTCAAAGATGCCGAAAATATGAGAGTGAAACTCTAAAGTGTTCTTTTTTAATAAAATTTAAACGGCTTCTTAGTAAGTTTTAATGTATTTGTATGTATCCTTCTATTTCTGAATATATAGAGTCCATTCGTTTTGCCGAGGATAATTTCGACCGACTCAAGCACCTTGCTCCGGTCTTGAAACCTAATGGCGAACCCTTCTTCTCGCAAGGGAATTTTGCTGTTGTTTTTAAAATGACCGACGGCAATGGGAAGTTTTATGCTCTGAAGTGTTTTACTCGCGAGTTGCCGGGGCGCGATGAGCGGTATGCGCTTATTTGTGACGAATTGCACTATTTGCAGTCGGGCTATTTTATCGAGATGAAATATTTCTGCAACGAGTTGTTTGTGAGTTCCGATATTTCTGATGAAGAACTTTTTCCGGTCCTCTTGATGGATTGGGTGGAGGGTGTGCCTCTGGACCTCTATTTGCGCAACTGTATAGAGAGGGGGGCGACCGATGCTCTTGCTCAGTTGTCTTACCGCTTTGGGCGTTTTGCTTCTTGGTTGATTGCTCAGCCCTTTGCGCATGGAGACCTGAAACCGGATAACTTATTGGTGCGCTCGGATGGCTCTTTGGTGGCTGTGGATTATGATGGCATGTTTGTGCCGGCTATGGCGGAAAGGGGAGTCTCCTCTTCCGAGATGGGCAGCCCGGACTATCGCCACCCTAAACGCACTTCTGCCTTGTTTGGTCCGGCTATGGACCACTTTTCCTTGGCGGTGATGGCTCTCTCGCTGGAGGCAATTGCCACTGAGCCTTCTCTGCTGCAACGATATGTTTGTGCGGATGGACTTTTGTTTTGCGAGAGAGACTTTTTCTCCCTTTCGGAGTCTGAGGCTATGAAGTCCCTTTTGGCTCTTTTGCCTAAAAGCAGGAATTTGCCAATGCTCTATTCGCTTTTTCACTTGGCATACAAAAAAATGACACTGCCTGTGGAACTCTCAGATTGTTTTCGTTTGCCGGAACCTGCCACAGCTCCGCAACCATCCTCTTCTCTCACCTTCACCGTAAAGGGAGTCTCTTTCCGCATGAAGTTGGTGAAAGCCGGTACCTTTATGATGGGAGCTACGCCGGAGATGGAAGATGATGCATTGGATAACGAATTCCCTGTTCACAAAGTAACCTTGACAGAGGATTACTACATGGGCGAAACACAGGTGACGCAAGCTCTTTGGCAAGCTGTGATGGGGAAGAACCCGTCTTGGTTTCCGGGCAACGACCAACGTCCTGTGGAGTGTGTTTCATGGAATGATTGTCAAGACTTTATAGAGCAACTAAATAGAATTACGGGCGAGCATTTCCGTCTGCCAACAGAGGCAGAGTGGGAGTTTGCCGCTCGAGGTGGGAATGAGAGCAAAGGCTGCCGCTATGCCGGTAGCAACGATTTGGACGAGGTGGCGTGGTATGACGAGGATTGGGACAAGGGTTCAACTCACCCCGTTGCCGGCAAGCAACCCAATGAGTTGGGGCTATATGATATCAGCGGCAATGTGTATGAGTGGTGTGCAGATTGGTATGAAGAGGATTACTATCAAACTTCGCCCGAAGTCGATCCACAAGGACCTGCTTCGGTTCCTTTTCGGGTGTTGCGTGGTGGCTCGTGGGACGGCGATGCGTGGCTCTGTCGCTTGTCTCACCGTGACTGGAACGATCCGGTGAACGGGGGCTACGGCTGCGGGTTGCGTCTTCTCCTTTAGTTCAAGAAGATTCCTCTCTCGGGGGCAGGCGACAGCGTATTCCCGAGTGGCGCTCTCGGAGGGACGACTGTGGCTTGTGTCTTTCCCTCCAGTTCAAATGTGAGAGGGGTAGGTTTCAGATTTTCTCCCTGCCTGGAAGGCAGTACTGAGCGCAGCGATGGTAACCTGGGACACAGTCTCAGGAAAATACAAAAATACAACCACCTAAATCCTAAATCCTGAAACCTGCGTCAGCACCTTGAAACGCATGAAATACATATTACACTATCGAGGATAAATATCGCTAATACAAAAACAGGGAGAATGCGATTCGCCCCTACGCTAACAAACCTAAAACCTGAAACTTGAAACCAGAAACCCCCATTTCTCGGCAAAATTTGGTCAAATTTTGATTTGCTAACGCAAAAGGGAGAAAAAAGTTCAAAAAACGTTTAAAAATAGCATTCTGATTATAAGCGAGTTAAGAAAAACTTTCAAAATTTTTAAAATTTTTTCGTCAAAACATTTGGTGGGGAATAAAAAAGGTTCTATCTTTGCACTCGCTTTTGAAAAGGAAGCCTGACTACGAAGGTGGTTAGAAAAAAGAAAGAAAGTGATCTTTGAATATATTTGATTCAGACAGCAAAGCACAAGGAAGAGGGAGGTTATGTATTAAGATACATAATACCATCAATTCCACTTTGAAATAAAAGA
>JAFXGO010000016.1 GCA_017520185.1 Elusimicrobiaceae bacterium
CTACTTTTATCATCAAAGGGGTATTGTGGGTCGTGTTCTGCATAAGGGTATTTTAGCAATTTTGGGGCTTTTTTTTGCTTTCGCTTTGAATAGAAAAGAGATTTTTCGGTAAAAAAATGACAAATAGCCGATTTTTTTGTTATAATAAATATGTCCAAAGTAAATCTTTGACCCGGCTGCGTAGAAAACGCAGCGTTTTTAATCCCTTTGTTCGGTAGGGTGGCTGAGTGGTCAAAAGCAACGGTCTGTAAAACCGTCGGGCTACGCCCTACATAGGTTCGAATCCTATCCCTACCAAAATTTAAACCCCGCTTAAGCGGGGTTTATTTTTTTGTAAATTCTCTAAAAAAATCCCCCGTTTTAACGGGGGATTTTGCTGAAAAACAAATTTTACAAAGTGGCTTTTAAGAACAGGCCCCCTTTATTGCTGTTGTACTCATTCTCATATGTGTTAGAGTGTCTGCTGCGCAACTGGTACCATGCTCCCGCCGAAAGCCATTTATTCAATTGATACGTCACTTCGGGACGGACGCCGTATAAATCGTCGGATCTTTTAACTCCTTGATTGTTGGCATGTTCGTAATCCATATTTTCATAAGACAGCGTCACCGCCGCTTTTAAGCGGTTAGAAAGCTGATGAGAAAAATACAAAGAAATCAACGTATCGGCAAAATAACGATTGTTCACATAGGTAGATTCTTCAAACTTTCTTATTCCTGACAAACGGATTACATTTCTGCCGGTCGGTCTATATTCTAAAGAAAGGTCATAACCGAATAAATCTTCGTAAGTGCTGTAACCGGAAAGATGATGCGTATAATCGCGCATGGCATAAGTGGCCTTAGCCATACCGGTCACTTTCGGGGCGATTTTTCCTTCTACCCCCAAAGCCAAGGTGCTTCCGTCGGAGTTATGTTCGTCATTGTATTTATAGTTTACATTGCTATACATATATTCCATAAAGCACTTGTTTTAGGAGAAATATTCCAAAACCCCTGCACCGCGGCATTGATTCTGTTTAAATCCAAGGCCGTTTGCCACGGGTGATCATAGTAATAGTCATAAGAATCATTGGCAGAAAAGCCCAATCCGAAAGTCTTTTCTCTGGAAGTTCTGGCAGAAAGATAAACATTATTATTAAATCTTCTTACCATATCCGTCAATTCGGAGTTAGCCAAATCGGACGTATACACAAAGGTATTACCGATATTTAGCAAATCATTAGCCAAATCCACATTGGCAAACGCGTTCCAAAAGCCGTTTTGGCCATTTTCTTTGGTATAGGCATTATAACCGCCGAAAGCCGTCGCATTAAAAACAAGTCCGCTATTAGGAACCGCTGTTTTATATTTCATACCCACTTGCGTGGAGTTAATGACGGAACTTTCTTCTTGCGTATTGGAAAGATAAATATTGTCATCATATATCAAATCTTCCCAAACAGAAAAAGTCAAATTTTTACCATAGCCCAAAGAAGCCGTTAACAGACAAATTAATAAAATGCTTAGTTTTTTCATTTTGTTTTCTCCTGTATTACGGCTCGGGGTTGCTCAATACGTCTTGGATAGCCTGTTGAGTGGCGGTATTAGTTTCTGAAGAAATAACAAAAGAAGGCACTTGCAAAGGTTCTTCTTCCTGTAACGTAACTTGGAGCGCGTCTTGGGTAGGGGTATTGTTTGGTTGCGCAAAAGAAAATGCCTTTCCTTTTTTAAGAGAAATTTTCTTTCCGTCATCTCTGGTCAAAAAGGCTTTTTTCCCTTCCAACAACGTAATCGTATTTTTTTGCGTATCAATGGAAACTTTCGTTTTCCCTTTGGATTGGAAAGTATAAGCGTTTAATCTTACGTTGGAAAAAGAATCCCCTAGAATGGTTAATTTTTTATCCTTATACTGCTCAATGGTTGCTTTTAAATTTTTAGGAAAAACCAATTTACTTTCACCGAACGAAAGCTGGGTTCTTTGTACTCCGCTGATTTGAAAAGCAGAAGCGCCGGAATGGACGGCGGGATTAGTTTTTTCGGCGGTTTGGGCATTTACACCAATACCACAAACCAAAAGAGCCGTTAGGGCAAGCAATAATTTCTTCATCAAACACTCCTTTTTATAGTATAAGAATATGCTATAAAATTATAGTTTGATGAAAAATAATCATTTTTAGCTATTAAAAAATTAATCTTTTCAATTAGCTATTTAGACGTTTCCTTTTCCAGGGCCGCCCCGATAGCGCGGGCCAATTGGTCTGCACAAGAAGTGCCACGGCCGCCGCAATCATTGCCGGACAAAAGCGCCGCTATTTTAGCGGCATCGGCCCCTTCGGTCAATTTAGAAATAGCCGACAAATTCCCCGGGCAACCGCCAATAAAACAAACCTGATGCAATCTTCCTTGTTCGTCTATTTCAAAACGGATTTCCTGTGAGCATACGCCCATGGTTTGGTATTTGTAAAAAGCCATATTTATCCCTTTACTCAAAGCTCCAGGCATTGCTGCCCAAAGTATTTTCTATATAATCTAGCAATGCGCGGTGTACTTGGATAGATTTCCCGGTACGTATGCGGTGTATTTTGGTAGGGTCTGCTTTAGAAGGCACTTCCAGATATACGCGGGTGGTGCCGACACCGGCATCTAAATGCGCTTTAAGTTTTTGTAAATGAGATTGCGAATAGTTGGACGTTAAACGAATGGTCAATTTGCTAGCCAAAGCAGAAATCATACCCGTTACGCTATACACATCGTCTAAAGAAATTTCTACCCGTGCGCTATCGTCATCTTCGCGCACTTC
>JAFXGO010000017.1 GCA_017520185.1 Elusimicrobiaceae bacterium
ACCATAGAATTACACGTCAGCTTAGGCATTGACACCAAAAAAGCCGACCAACAAGTGCGCACCACCGTGGTGTTGCCGCATGGTACCGGTAAAACCAAACGCATTGCCGTTATCGCCAAAGGCGAAAAAGCGCAAGAAGCCCAACAAGCCGGCGCTGATATGGTGGGAGCGGAAGATATTGTAGAAGACGTAATCAAAGGCAAAATTGACTTTGACGTCTTGGTTGCCACGCCCGACACCATGAAAGACTTGGCCAAAGCCGCCAAAATTTTGGGTCCTCGCGGACTTATGCCGAACCCGAAAAGCGGTACGGTGACGTTTGACTTAGCCAAAACGATTGCTGAGCTTAAAGCCGGTCGTGTAGAATTCAAAGCGGATGCTTATGGTATTGTACACACCGTAATTGGCAAAGCTTCTTTTGATGCGGAAAAGTTGACTGAAAATGCCAAATCCGTATTGGAAACCATCTTGCGTGTGAAACCCAGCACCTCTAAAGGCACCTATTTGAAGAGCATCACGATGAGCTCTACGATGGGACCTGGTGTACATGTTTCCACCAGCAAATAATCTTTTGCCAAGAGATGATAAAAGCCCCACTTTTATAGTGGGGCTTTTTTTGCTCATTTTATTATCCGTAGATAAATTGCTACAATAAAAGTATGAAAAAACTCTTTTTGATATGGGTGCTATTTTTTACTTCTTTTTTTCTCCATGCACAGGTAAGTTTTGTTTCTGTCGTGGATGAAGATAGTCATAGTAAAAAAGAAGATTTTTATCATACTTTTGAATATTATATTATCCCTGAAAAAGGACAAGCTACCAAATGCCAAGCCACACGGGTAGGAAGAAAATGGTTTGCAACGGCTGCTCATTGCGTGATAACTGCTTGTGCAGACAAATGTACTTTACGCTTGGATTTGTTGGAAGAATCCACCTCTGTTTTTTTAGATGTGACACATACAAAGAAAAAAGAGCATGTTTTTATACATCCGAAATATAATCCGAAAGTTCCTGCCTCTTATGATTTTGCTTTGCTCAAAATAGATCCCGTTTCCGCCTACAAAAGTTATTATCGCCGTCCGACAAAAGATAAAAAAGGGCAGAATGTTTGGATTTCTCGTCAGGCCTTTGATAACTTTTTATCTAAGAATAGTTCTGCGCGGTATGCTTATAAGGAAGTATTAAGCCCTTCATTGCCTCCGCTTTTAGTGTTTGAAGATTCTACCAGAAAAGTGGATAGAAAACTTTCCGTCATTTCTATTTTTGACGGGAAACGTGTTATTTTGAAAAATCCTAACCCTACGTATTATGTAAAAGAGTTGGGCTTTGCCTATACCGATAGTTTTGGTGTAAAAAAGGGAATGAGCGGATCGGGTGTGATGACCAACACAGGAGAACTGGCCGGTATTATTTCCGGACATTTAGGCATTAGCAATAAAGAAATGGAAAAAGAAAAACAATTTTTTATGTTTACTGCGTTTAACAAAAGTTTAATGGAGTTTATGGAACAGACGATGAATAGCGATTATTATAAAATGGAACGAAAATCAGCCTCTCCCAACTATGTTCTTCGAACTACCAAAAATCATCAGCAGATTATTAATATAGTTCGTCTTCTTTCTCAAGGAAACGACACCATTTTTGTACCGTAAAAAAGCCGCCAGAAATGGCGGCTTTAATTTTAAAGACTTTCTTTTTTGGCCTTTCTTCTTTCAGCTCTTTTGGCTAAACGTTCGGCCTTTGTTTCACGGCGTTTATAGCCTGCATGATCCGGATTTTCAGCGGCATGCTTGTCTAAACTGCCGTTCCATTCAAACTCTCTGCCTCCGGCTACAATCGGGTCTCCGTCTTGTACTCCGGCTTTTAAGAGGGCTTTTTCCAGACCGATTTTTTTGAAAATACCGCGCAGACGTGCCACTGCTTCTGCTTGGGTAAAGTTGGTCATGGCGATAAATTCGTCAATCTTTTTTCCTGTAATACGCACGATGCCTTCTTCGTCTCTGTCAATGGTAAAAATAGGCTCTACTTTATGTAAAACGGCCTTTGGCGCTTCAAGTTCTATCACCGGTACCGGAGTGACGGAAAGGATTTTGACCACTTCATCTAAGACCTGTTTGACCCCTTGTCCCGTAGCGGCAGACATCAGCATAACGGGGAATTTTTTATATTTCTTTTTAATTTGCTCATAGGCCTTTTGAGCCGTTGGCAAATCTGCCTTGTTAATGGCAATAATGCGCGGCTTTTTGGCAAGTTCTTTATCAAATTGCTTTAATTCTTTTTCGATAACTTTGGCTGATTCTGCTGCATTCATGCCGTCAAAACCGTCAGGATCTATCAAATGCAACAACACACGCGTACGTTCGATGTGCTTTAAAAATTGATGTCCAAGACCTTTCCCTTCGCTGGCTCCTTCAATAATACCGGGAATATCGGCCGTAGCGAAAGACATCCCCTTATGCATGGTAATACCTAAATTTGGGTTTAAGGTGGTGAAAGGATAGTCTGCAATTTTAGGACGTGCGCTGGAAATAGCGGTTAAAAAAGTGCTTTTGCCTGCATTCGGGAAACCGACAAGCCCCAAATCTGCTAATACTTTTAACTCTAAAATCAGGGTAATTTCTTCTCCGGGTTGGCCGAGTTCTGCCATGTGCGGGCAGGTGTTATTGCGCGTCTTAAAAGATTGGTTTCCGCGTCCGCCCATGCCTCCTTTGGCAACGGTGAGTTGTTGACCATGCTGCGTAATATCCCCCAGCAGTTGCCCATCTTTATAAATCAATGTGCCCAAAGGAACCAAAATGATTTTATTTTCACCCCCGCGCCCTGTTTTATTATAAGTGCCGCCCTTTTCTCCGGCTTGGGCTTCGATATGAGGATTATATGCTAGTTCTAAAAGAGTGGTGAGGTTGCTTTCACCCTGAATGATAACATCTCCGCCTTTACCACCACAACCGCCGTTGGGGCCGCCAAACTCAATAAATTTCTCGCGGCGAAAAGACATACAGCCATCTCCGCCTTTACCGGCGGTGATATAGATTTTAACACGGTCTAAAAAACTTCCTGATTGCATATATACCCTCTTATATAACGGCTAATGATTAAAATCTTCTTGCCCGTTTTTAAGTAGTTTCTTGCTCAAAGCCCGTTTGGCTTTACTTCTTGCTCGTTTGGCTTTGGTGCGAGCAGAAGTTTTGGAGGTGGCCCAGCCCCACTCATCTTGCTTAACAGGCAAAATTTTATCTTTCATATCTTATTCTAACATAAGTACGCGTTTATGCATACTCAGAAAAAAGATTCGGCAAAAAAAGCGGCGGGTGTTGGCCCGCCGCTTCAAAACCGAAACGCTTATTTGGTTTCCGTCTTTTTGGCCTTGGCCGGAGCTTTTTTAGCTTTCGGAGCAGCGGCTTTTTTGGTTTCCGTTTCTTTCGGATAGACGGAAATCTGTTTTTTGCCTCTGTAGGCCCATTCAAACGTGACGATACCATCAACGCGAGCAAAAAGGCTGTCGTCGCTGGCGCGGGTGACGTTGGTACCCGGCAAGAACTTGGTGCCTTTCTGGCGGACGATGATTTCACCGGCGCGTACGAACTGGGAACCGTAGCGTTTGACACCCAGACGTTGACCGTGGCTGTCTCTTCCGTTGGAGGAAGAACCTTGTGCTTTTGTATGTGCCATAGTTTATCCTCTCCCAATTACCCGAGTACGATATCGGTGATTTTGATTTGCGTTAAATCCTGTCTGTGACCACGGGTTCTTTCGTAGCCTTTTTTGGGTCTTCTTTTGAAGACCAGGATTTTCGGACCTCTCAAATGTTTGACCACTTGAGCGGTGACCTTAGCGTTTTGAGACGCTTTGGTATCTGCTGAGGTACCTTCTTCAGAGGCGGCCCAGAGAACTTTCAGTTCTACGTTGGCACCGACTTCTGCTTCCAGCTTTTCAACCTGCAGATCTTGACCGGGTTTTACCCAGTACTGTTTTCCACCAGTTTCGATGATTGCGTACATGTTTTTTTCCATTTTTTGCGCACAAACCTCCGCCTCGCTCTAAGCGTGGCAGAAGTAAAGTGCTTACTTCAAGTATTTATATTATAACTTATTTGGTAAGGAAAATCTATCTGTGAGGTAATAAAACGGCTTTTTCATTTGCTGGTCTGAATTTGGGCAAACCATTTTCCACCTTTAAGTTTCTTGCCTCCGCCTTGCCTGCGCCTCTTTTTACTTTTTCTCATTGCCGAAAAAGTAAGCAAAAAGGCTAGTCGGCAGACAAAGCAAAAAATACTTTACGCAAAGAATATTTTTTAAACTCGCTACGCTCAAACAAAAAAATATTTTTTCCTTTGCGTAAAGTATTTTTAAAACGCTTTGAATGCCGACGTTTTAACACAAGGAACCCCCTTTTTATTTTTTGGTTGTTTTCCGTCGGAAAAGTGCGCTACCTCTTGACTTGTTTTTTTTTTTGCTACAATTTCAGCGTTGCCCTCAGACCCAAATCCTACGTGTTGTTTGTTGGGTCTTAAAGCCGTGTAAAAGGAGAGAAAAATGAAAAAAGGTTTTACGTTGATAGAACTATTGGTAGTGGTGCTGATTATCGGAATTTTATCTGCGGTCGCTTTACCGCAGTATACTATAGCGGTAGAAAAAGCTCGCGCCACGGAAGTCTTGTCTAATATTGCTACCATTAAACAGCAAATAGAATTATATATGTTGGAAAATGGTCTGCCCGAAACGGGGGGAATCTATTATAAGGATTTTGCAACGGTTCAACTTTCCGGTGGAGAATGGAGCGACAATAACTTCTACTTAACAGAAAACGCTGACTACACTATATATGTCCAAGATGGTTATGCCGATATAGAAGTTACTTTAAACAGCGGAGCAACTTTTTATAGCGATACGCGACCTAATTCTGGTTATAACGGGGATAGCCCTATAGGAATTTGGTACAACTCGTGTGTCACACAAAATGAAGAGCTGGGGCGAAAAATTTGCAAACAATACGAAAGTATTGGTTGGAAATATGTTGATGGGGAATTATAACCTTTTACAAAATGATACCACCGCCTAAAACAATGTCATCTTGATACAATACCGCACTTTGTCCGGCCGTAATAGAAAGTTGCGGTTCTTTAAATTGGGCCTTGATTTCCGTACCATTCGAACTTACGCGCACATGGGCCGGTGCTGCGTAATGCAAGTTGCGGATTTTGATTTTACAATCAAATTCTTCTGCGGGCGGTTGGCCCAAAGTCCAACACATATTATCGGCTTGCAACGTATCTTTATAAAGTGCGCTTTTGGGGCCGATAATCACTTTGTTGTTAGGGGCATCAATTCCTACCACGTACATAGGTTCTTTAAATCCGCTGATGCCCAAGCCTTTACGTTTTCCGATGGTATAACCCCAAATTCCCGTATGTTTTCCGATAATGGTGCCATCTTGCAAAATCATATCTCCGGATTTGTTGGGGAAGTTTAATAAATCATTATAATCTCCGCAATAAAAATCTTGGCTGTCTTCTTTATCGGCTACAGCCAAGCCGGCTTTTCGGGCCAAAGCGCGGATTTCCGCTTTGCCCAAATTGCCTAGCGGAAATAAAATATCAGCCAGCTGCGCCTGTGACAGACGATGCAAAAAATAACTTTGGTCGCGCGCAGGGTCTAGGCCTGTTTTTAGATAAAAAGTCCCTTCTTTTTCTTCTATTCGCGCGTAATGACCGGTGGCAAATTTATCAAAAGAAATACCTAAGGCATGTACGGCTTGCGGTAAAACGCCAAACTTAATCAGGCTGTTGCAAATAACGCAAGGATTGGGCGTGCGCCCTTGAGCATATTCTGTGCGGAAGTTTTCCAATACGGTCTTGCGGTATTGCTCACGACAATCTACTGTCAAATATTCAATCCCTATTTTTTCTGCCAAGAGGCGGATTTCGCTCACGTCTTCTTTTTCCGGAGATAAACACGCGTTTTGGTTATGCCCATTTGTAGGAATAGGCAGAGAAGGATCCCAAATCATCATGGTTGCCCCAATAACGCGGTATCCCTGTTCTTTAAGCAGTAAAGCAGCTGCTGCGGAGTCTACTCCGCCGCTTAAGCCAATGAGTACAGTCTTTTTGTCCATCATATCCTCTATATTCATAAGATTTGTACTTAAGGTTGAAAGCCAAAAGGACTCTTATATTTTAGTAATTTTAAAATAGATAAAAAAGAAGCCCCGTTTTAAACGGGGCAAAAATTAAGGTCTTGGCGGTAAAGGTTTATTTGGCACACTTACCGGAGTCTCGGGCGATTTCATCGCGGGAACGGGTTTTTCATTTGTTTGGGTATTTTGGTTTAAATATAATTTTTTCACGGAAGAATAAATCTTTTTAAACGCAGCCACAATACGCGGGTCAAACGCTTTTCCGGATTCTCCCAAAATGTATTGGTAAGCATCGTCTGTTTTCCATGCTTTTTTGTATACGCGGGAGACACATAATGCATCAAAAACGTCCGCTACGGTAATAATGCGCGCTTCCAACGGGATATCTTCACCTTGTAATCCTTTGGGATATCCGGCACCGTTCCACTTTTCATGATGATACAAACTCATTTTGTAGGCTACTTGCAATACTTTGGAGTGAGCTCCCTCCAAAATACGTCCACCGTAAACGGTGTGAGATTTCATGATTTCAAATTCTTCATTGGATAATTTGCCGGGTTTTAGCAAAATATTATCTGCCAAAGCCACTTTGCCGATGTCATGCAGCGGGCTGGCATTTTTAATGAGTTCAGCTTCTTTTTTAGTCATGCCCAAAGCAAGGGCCAACAAATAAGAAATAATGCTGATGTTTTTTAAGTGTGCTCGGGTATCTTGCTGGTCACGATATTCCGCTGTCACAGCCAAGCGATAGATGGTTTCCAATTGAGCCACGTGTACGTCTTGATAAAGTTTGGCAATTTCAATAGAACTTGCCGCTAAGGTAGCAAGTAAAAGCAAAATGCCCTCGTCTTTGTTGTCAAACGGGGATCCGTCGGCTTTATTGGCCACTTGAAAAACGCCCAATACTTTGCCATTATTGTTTTTTAAAGGAATGGTGAGCAAGGTGTGCGTGCGGAAATCCGTCACCATATCAATGGCCATAGAAAAGCGGTCATCTTCATAAGCGTTTTCTAAATTGATGGTTTCGCCGGTTCGGGCTACAATAGCGGCAATATTGTTGCCGTCCAAAGGAAGCCTGATTTCCGTATGTTCCAAGCCTTTTCCCTGTACAATTTTGGACCAAAGTTCATTGCGTTCTACGTCTTTTAAATAAATAGTACAACGGCCCACATTTAACATGCGGGTAATTTGGCGCGCAATAATATCAAGCAGTTTATCCAGCCGAAGTTCGCTGGAAATCCGCGTACCGAATTCTACGAGAAGATTTAGTTTCTCGTCAGCCGTAAGTTTATGATTTTCCTGCTTAAAATCAGTCATATTGATCCTGTAAATACACAATGTGATGTGCTTTTGCCGTTGGATAATGTTGCTTGAGGGCATTACCCAACATCAGCGCAGCCCAACCGGATAAACAATAAACTTGTTTAATTTGTTGTCGCGCAATATCTTTGACATTTTCAAGCAAAATTTTTTCCGTCTGAAAAGGGCGAACAACAACGCCCCCCTCCAACGGGATAGGGAAACGACTATAATCACACTCTAGCAAATTTTTTCCCGCTTGTGTCTTTAATATTTTTCGCACGTGAGAAATGTTTTCTGCTGGGAGAAATAATAATCCAGAATAATCCAAAGCAGTTTTAAGTTTTTTGGTGGATTTTTTGGGTTTTATAAAATCAGCAATATAGCGAACTTTAGCCGAAAAGCGCTCGGCCCGTTTTTGCCAACCGGGTAAAGAAGAAAACAACATGGGATAATTTTTTAAAAAAGCAAAGATTTCCCAAGAGTCAGTGACCAAAGGTGCTTTGAGGGAAGAAATTTTCTCCCACTGAGTAAGCAGATTTTTGGCTTGCGTTAAACAACGGATATTGTCGCCATACAAATATTCAAAAAGGCCTGAAGAAGTATGAAAAAGAATGTGCGTTTTTTTATTTAATATCTGAATAGATTTTTGGCCGATATCAGGCTCTATATAGCATGCTTGAAAAGAGGGCAGATAAATAAAATCCGGTTGTAAAGGGGAAAAATGAAAATTTATTTTTTTCAGTTCCTTTTGAAAACTTCTTTTAGGAGCCGGCAAAGTACGATGGGCATATTTAGCCCAATAAAGAGGGGATTTGCGGCTGATAGCAAAAACTGTAAATAATTTATAGCGACGCAAAAATTGCACCAAACCCATAAAGAAATCAAAAAGTCGAGGAAAAGATTCTTTAATTCTCCAAAAAATTTTTAGAGAAGTCGGTAGTTTCTTAAGACTTGTTGCTTTGCTTAAACAAAGTACCTGTTGTGCAACGGCAATGGCCCCCGCGCAAGAGAGACTGCAACGGCCACATAGCAGACAACTTTGAGAAGTTTGGCGTATCAACGGGAGATGATTTTCTGCCTTTATTTTTCCTTCTAGTATTAAACGCAGCAGTTGCACCCGCCCTCTGGGCGAAGACGTTTCCTCCGGTTTTATCAAATAAGAAGGGCAACTTTGCAGACAAGCATTGCAACGCGTGCAACGCATGATGCTACTTTGTAAGGGTTTTGGTCCGTCAGAGGAAGACATGGGAGAAAAAGGATTTAAATAAAATTTTTTCTTCATGAAGATTTAACCTCCTCTGAAATAAATAAAAAGTCCGGATCTATTTCTTTTTTCATATTTTGAAACAGTGCATCGGTCGGTATAACAGACATATTTTGCAAAGGATAGGCAGGGGGGATGATTGCATAAATTTTAAAAGTTATTTTGGTGATAATCCCCAGCAGGCCCATCGATCCGGTAAAAAGCCTGCACAGATTGTATCCGGCGGCATTTTTAGTGAACTTTCCTCCATAGTTTACGATATCTCCATTTGGCAAAATGGCCTGTATAGAGATAATTTGATTGGTAAAGGCCGGATATCTCTTGCCGGAGACCAACCCTCCTATGGATCCTGCATATTGAGCGGGTAATTGGGCATATACTTTTTCTTGTTCTAGGGCTTTGATTAAACGGCTGAGTTTGACCCCTGCCTGCACCGTAGCGGTAAAATTTTGTTTGTCTATTTCTACTATTTCATCTAAATTTGCCACAGATAAAAGATGAACGGCGTGGCTATTGAGTTGTGTGTTTAAACCACAAATCAAACTAGGAGTCTTGTTTAAAAAACGTTTTTTGATTTCCTGCGACAAGGATTGTACTTTTTTGTTTTCTTCATTGAAAAGACGCGCTTTTTCGGCAAATTGAAGCGGAATAATTTTGCCGGGATTTGCCAAGAGATAAGGGTCAAAAGCCCTTTTGATTTTTTGAAACAAAGAAAGGGTTGCTCCATCATATTGATAAGCCATCAAAGCACGTTTCTGCACACCTACCCCATGCTCTCCGGAAATTGTTCCGCCAAAATCTACGCAAGTTTTTAAAATTTCCTGTAAGGCTTTGTGGACCCGTTGCGTTTGCTCTGCTTGGCGCGAATCAAAAACAATTTGAGGATGAAAATTCCCATCTCCGGCGTGAAATAACAAACTAGCGGTAATGTGGTGTTTATCAATGATTTGCCGTACTTTTTTTAATGCTTGCGGGAGTGCGCTGCGAGGTACGGTGCCGTCTCCTACAGCGACATCAGGGGCCAAAGAGGCCATCGCCGAATAAGCCGCCCTTCGCCCTTGCCACAATTTCTCCCGCTTTTTTTCCGTTTTGGCGGCAGAAAAGGACAGACAGTGATTTTGGCGACAAATATCTTCTAGAATGGGAGATTGTTTTTGAATGGTTTTTATGTCTCCGTCCAATTCTAAAATAAGCAGGGCTTGAGCATCGGTAGGATAACCCGCGTGAGAAAAATTTTCCACCGCTTCTGTTGTAATTTTATCCATTGCTTCTATGCAACGGGGGATAATCCCTTGTGCTACCAGCGCTGTCACTGTCTCAATAGCATTTTCTAAAGAAGAAAATGTAGTTAAAAAGGTTTTAATGTGTTTGGGTGTGGGCAAGAGTTGAACGGTCATCTGTTTAATAAGACCTAAAGTTCCTTCGCTTCCGGCAATCAATCCTAACCAATCGGGACCGGCTTGATCGTGGCGCAGATGATGAGTTTGCCCATCGGGAGTAATAAAATCGATTGCTAAAGTATGCTCAGCCGTATTTCCATATTTCATGCAACGCGCCCCGCTGGCATTTTGTGCCAAATTGCCGGCTAAGGTACTCACTTTTTCGCTGGCGGGATCCGGTGCATAAAAAAACCCTAAAGAAGATACTTCTTTCTGTAAATCTCCCGTCACGACACAAGGTTCTACCTCAGCCAATTTTTGCCTACTGTCTATAGAAAGAATATGGTTAAGCATATTCAAATTCAATACCGCCCCTCCGTAAACAGCACTACAACTGCCGGCATGATTGGTGGCGGAAGCACGTGCAATAAAAGGGATTTTTTCTTTCCAGAGTAAAGAAACGACAGGAGATAATTGGCATGTATTGGTAAAAGTAAGCACGATATCGGGGCGATGGCGACTTTGGGAACAATCGTATCCATTGAGCAAAAGGGCCGCTTCGTCCGTTAAAACATTTTCTTTGCCTAATAAATTTTGTAATTGGCTGATGAGGTGTTTTGATATATGCATAATATAATTTTGCTATACTGTCATTATAGTAATTATGAGCCAATCCAAACCACAACGAAAAATAATAGTCGTCGGAGATGTGCACGGGCATTATGATGCTTTTGTGCATATCTTGCAGCATGCCGAATTGATAGACGCTGATTTGAACTGGATTGGCGGCAGAAATAGACTGGTGCAGATGGGGGATATTTTTGACAGAGGCCCAAAATCTCGCCAAGTGGACGATTTGTTGGACAAAGTGCAACAACAAGCCAATCAAGGACAAGGGGAAGTGATTCGTCTGGTAGGTAATCACGAACTTGAACTGTTGATGAGCAATTTTTTAATTTCTAACTTTAGCAAAGAAGAAGCCAAATTGGTACGGGACAAACTTAAACGGCAGGTGCTTAATTTTGAAATTCGTGCCGCTTATGCCTATAAAGGCTTTTTATTTACACATGCCGGTGTCACGAACAAATTAATGAAAATCTTTAAAATGCAGTTAGACGAATTGACGGAAAACAATGTGGCTATTTTGGCCAATATGATTTTCCGCGAAGCCATTAAACATGAATTTTTTAGACATCCTATTTTTAATATCAGTTTAAACCGCAGCGGTACAGACCGTTTTGGCGGTATCTTCTGGGAAGATTTGGAAGATTTGCTTGTTTCTTGTCCGCGCAGTCAGTTAAGGCAAGTAGTAGGGCATACTCCGGTGGAAAATATCGTGATAGATAACGGAAGAAATATTATTCCGGTGGATGTGGGGTTGCATAGAAAATTGCAATATCTAAAAATTACGGATGATTTGCCGGAAGTAGTGACGATTTCTTAATTTAAAAGCCCGTTTTTAGACGGGCTTTTTCAAGGTGTTTTTGATAATTTTTTCCGCTTGGCGGTCCATTTCGGCTCGTTCTTGTGCAGTATGATCATCTAATCCGCTTAAGTGTAAACAACCGTGTACGGCATACATCATCATTTCTTGCAAAAATGTATGTTGAAATTTGGGGGCATTTTTACGGGCAACCTGATAACAAACATACACATCTCCGAAACTCCATTGTTCCTCACAAACAAAGGGCGGTTTTTCATGATTAAAAGAAATTACATCTGTCACATAGTGATGATTTAAGAAAGTTTTGTTAATGCGTAAAATTTCTTTTTCATCTACAAATACAATGTTTACTTCCGCATTTTCTTTTTGAAATTTTTTAAGAGCCTTCAAACAGGCTTCTTGAAAAATTCCGGTACGATGCAAATACTTGGGTATCTCTGTTTGATAAAAGATATTTATTTTCATTTTTCTGTCTTCACTATTTTCTTTTCCCATTTTTCATAGGCATGTAAAATGTTTTTGACAAGCGGGTGACGCACAACGTCTTCCGGCCCGAAATCTACAAAAGATACTCCGGATACTCCTTTTAAAATCTTGGGTAATTGCAAAAGTGCACTCTGCGATTTTTGCGGTAAATCTATTTGCGTCAAGTCCCCGTTGACCACCATTTTAGAATTAATTCCCATACGGGTTAAAAACATTTTCATTTGGGCGGGCAATGTGTTTTGTGCCTCGTCTAAAATGACAAATGCTTTTTCTAAAGTGCGCCCTCTCATGTAAGCCAGAGGGGCTATTTCTAAAATGTTTCCATATTTCAGTGCGCGAAATTTTTCTACACCTAACATAGAATAAAAAGCATCATAGATAGGACGCAAATAAGGGTCTGTTTTTTCATTGATGTCACCGGGCAAAAAACCCAATTTCTCACCGGCTTCTACTATCGGACGGGTGACGATAATGCGCTCTACCATTCCCAACTCCAAAGCACGTAATGCG
The DNA here is from genome assembly GCA_017520185.1 of Elusimicrobiaceae bacterium. Lineage (NCBI taxonomy): Bacteria > Pseudomonadati > Elusimicrobiota > Elusimicrobia > Elusimicrobiales > Elusimicrobiaceae > Elusimicrobiaceae bacterium. The sequence goes on from JAFXGO010000017.1 coordinate 12,521, forward strand.
CAGGCACAAGCTAAGAAGGTTTTGCCTGTTCCGGCAGGGCCGATGGAAACCAATAGATCATTTTCAAAGACGGCTTCAATATAATTTTTTTGATTTTCGGTACGAGCCTCTATAGGACGAGAATGTTCCGGCCGAAAAATAATGTTATCTTTAAAGGGGATGCGGTCTTGAACAGCATCTTCATTTTTTATTTTTCCGGACATTTCCAATGTTTTTCTCAGTCTGGCCAAAGCTTTGTCTAAACGAGAATGAGTACCCTTTAAAGAAAGCTCAGCACCTTGCCCGTCTTCGGTATATTTTACGATGGCATCAATTTTAAATTCTTTTTCCAAAGCGCGCAATTTGCGGTCCTGCACGCCTAAAGCAAGCAAGATTTCATCTTGGTCTTTTAATAAAATTTTCTTAATCATTATTTAAATTATAATAAAAAACAGGCGGCCTATATAGACCGCCTGTTCCTACAGACATGATTTATAAGAATTTGCTCTTTCCGCGCGGAATGACCACAATGCCGGAAGGATCAATATAATAATGCTGAGCATCATTTTCTTGATTAAAACCAATGGTCTGGTTAGCAGCGATGGTGTTAAAGCGATCTACAATCACTTTTTTAAGTTTGGCTCCTTGTTTGATTTCACAAGAATCCATGATAATACACCCTTCCAATTCTGCACCGTCGTGTACGATTACATTGCTGGCCAATACGCAATTTTTAATCTTGGCGTTGGGATAAATCGTACAACCGTTGCTGACCATAGAGTTTTCTATGTTTCCACCCATATACTTGGTGGGCGGCACGCGGTAGGCCGTCGTATTGATGGGCCATTTGGGGTTATCTAAATCCAATTTGGGAGTAGGGCCCAACAAGTCCATGTGCGTTTGCCAGAAAGATTCGATGGTTCCTACATCTCTCCAATAGCCTTTTTCCTCATAATCTTTAATACCGGGCAATACTTGGCTTTGGAAGTCATAGGCAAAAGTGCGGTGATCGGTTAAGATTTTGGGCAAAATATGTTTACCAAAATCCAAAGAAGGAACATCGCAGAAGCGTTTTTGCAATACTTGCAAAAGGACATCGGCATTAAAAATATAGTTCCCCATAGAGGCAAAAGCCGCATTGGGATTTCCGGGAATCGGACGCGGATTTTTAGGCTTTTCATCAAATTGGATAATGCGGTGATTGTCATCCGTTCCCAATACGCCAAAGGCGGATGCTTCTTTGATGCTGACTGTATTGGCAGCAACGGTGACATCGGCTTTGTTTTTGATGTGAAAATCAATCATTTGGCGCACGTCCATACGATAAATATGGTCAGCCCCGAAAATCGCCACCAAATCCGGTGCAAAATCTTTGACCAAATTGATATTTTGGCGTACGGCATCGGCGGTGCCTCTGTACCAAATTTCACCCATGCGCATTTGCGGCGGTACGGTGGTTAAAAAATGATCCGGAATTAAACCTTCCGTTCTCCAAGAAGTGCGCAAATATTCAATCAAACTTTGTGATAAATATTGCACCAACACATAAGAAGAAAAAATACCGGAATTAACAAAGTTAGACAAAACAAAATCAACAATACGGTATTTTCCTCCAAACGGAACGGCAGGTTTTGAACGTTCTTTAGTCAACGGATAAAGGCGTTCGCCTTTTCCGCCGGCCATAATCATTCCCAAGACTCTCATGGCTTTTCTCCCTTTTGATGATTATTGCGCGCCCAAGGGAAGTTGTTTGTTTAAAGATTCAAAGGCTTCCCAAGTCCACGGCATTTTTTCTTTAAAAATTTCAGCAATTGCATCTGCATAGACGCGAATTTCATATTGAGCGTGACCATCTTGACGCAGTTGTAAGAAGTTGAGCAAACTGCGAGCGTTTACGCTCCAATAAAATTGTGTGTATTGGCACACCGGCAAAACTCCGCGTGCCATTTCACGAGCCACACCGGCCTCAATCAGTTTATTGTAGGCGGTAAAAGAGGCTTCTACGGAATCTTCGTAAATTTTGCGCAAAGCCTCATTGTCAAAATCGGCCGCTACAGAACCTTGACGATTTTTAATATCTTGGCCGCGAAACTCTTGCGGAATGTAGAATTCGTCTTTAACTTGCGTATAGCGTGCGCTGATTTCATTAAAAGAGCCCCAACGATGGCGCATCCACTGGCGAGCTACATAAATCGGGCAACAGACGTGAAATTGAAAATAACAATGTTCAAAAGGGGTATGGTGTCTGTGTTCCAACAGATATTTAATCAGTCCTTTATCTCTTTCTTCCCCTTTGGAAGTCCCTCCGAAAGATACACGGGCAGAACTGACGGCGCGATTATCGCTGCCCATAAAATCTACCAAGCGAATAAATCCTTTGTCTAACAACTGAATGGTTTGGTTTTCCACGAGATTTCTCCTAAATATTATCTATAAATTTCTGTTAAAACGGTTTGGCCGCTGCTCAGCACTTGCGGAAGGAAAATGCCGCGTTTGCTGCAGTTGGTGTCGTATACAAACCCGCTTAAAGAAAGGGTTTCTTTTATATTCAGTTTACCATTTTCATACATCAAAAAATGGATTTTGCTGCCATTATATTGGCCGAATTGTTCGGATAACAAACCCAACTTGGCCGTATTTTCTACGGCAACAAGAGTGGCTTTCCCATCGGGACCATATGCCTGTAAAGATGGATAAAAAGAAATTAGTTCCTGTTTATATTTTACACGATTTGGAGCCGTAGCGAACAAATTATTACTTTCGGCATATTTTCCGTCGAGCAACCGCAGGCGTATTTTGCCATTGGAAGCGGTATAAATAAAGTTGGCGGTATGATTGTTTTGAATTTCATAATAATTGGTGCCGGTAAGCCAATTTCCGCGCGTGGAAATACGGTCGTTATCTAGGCGGAAATTTCCTTTTTCATATTCCAATTCGCGTGCATCGGAGGGTTTTGCTCCGTTAATAAAGGGTTTTTGAGCAAAAATTTCTTTTTCGTCATCACAACCGATCTCTTTTACAAAATAGGGCACAGTGTCGATCAACTGAAAGGCATTATCTTGTATTTTAAAAATGAGGGTAGAAATTTTTTGTTTATTTTCGTCATATACGGTGGCAAAAATCTGTGCATAAGGGGCGTCCATAAGGTCTTTTGCCGACAGAGTAATAGGTTTTTTGCCGGAAGGTATTTGATATTGATTAATTTTTTGCAAAATGCCCTGTTCATCTTGATAAAGGGTTAATTGTCCTTTGGTGTCTAAGGTGACAATTTCTTCATCAGGAAAGGCTGTTAAATCCGTTTTGACGGCGCTGATAATTTCCTGTTCCAAGACGGGATATTCTTTTATTTTCCGTTCGGAGGAAATTACAGATTTTGGTTGAGGTTTTGAAGGAACAGACGAAACGGATGTGGATGTGGTCTTCGGAGTAGAAAAGAAAACCGCTTCTTGCCCGATAGAATAAACCGTCTTGTCAGGCATTTGGCCTATGGCGTATAAAGGTTGTACTTCCGTTATTTTTCCTTCTGCGGAATAGTGATTAATAAGGCCCAAATTTTTCCCTGTTTTGGGGTTGATTAATTTTTCTTGAGAGGTGATTATTTTAAAACTGTCTCCGACGGATACCTGCCGGTTAAACTCAGAGGTATCCAAAAAGACTTTTTGACCGTCTTGTTTGACAATAACTACTTGTGCCCAAGCGCTATGAAAGAAACAAACGAATATCAAAATAGAGAGCAATAGTTTTAAATTTATTTTCATATAATAATGGTATAGCATTTTTTCCGGAGAGGAACAAGAAAATATGAAAAAGAATTTTACTGATTTAATAGAAACGATTGCGACTCTGCGCGGTCCGAACGGTTGCCCGTGGGATAAAAAGCAAACGCACGAAAGTTTGATAAAATGCTTGCAAAACGAAAGCCAAGAACTGATTGATGCCATTAATAATAAAGATGTTGAGAATATGAAAGAAGAACTGGGAGATGTCCTTTTGCAAGTGATTATGCACGCACAAATTGCTAAAGAAGAAGGGCTTTTTGATATAGAAGACGTGATGATCTATTTAGATGAAAAACTTCACCGCCGTCACCCACATGTATTTGGTGATCATGCGCAGGCAACATCGCCCGAAGAAGCGCTGGCTCTCTGGAAAGAAATGAAGAAAAAAGAAAAAGAAAATAAATAACAGATTTTTTGTTTTCTTCAGGACTTATTCTTTTTTTATTTAAACCCTTGAAAATAACATTTTTATCCGCTATGCTATTTATGTGAGATAATCAGCGGCGAGGGTGTTTGCCAGAAATGGCCTCTCTCATTTTGCGTTGATTATCTCTTTTTTATTCCCATTCATGTAACCCTGCATTTTTTTCTTCCACCTGTTTCAAGGAATGCAGTTGCACTGTGTAGATTTTGTTTTCAAATTTTAATGTTGATTTCACAAACGATGGATTTTTCCCAAAAATAAACCCCCGCATATTATTTCGGGGGTTTAGCTCATGTATGTCATTTTCATGACTTCTGTTCCTCTTTCTCGTCGGGGCTATGTGCTCGGGTCTTTACGCAATCGGGAGACACGCCGTGCCGCCTGCAACTGCAACCAAGAGCCTCATGCTTTCCAACGATACTTCATACCATTAATATAAGCCGAATATCTAAAATTTCAAGTACCAAAAAGGACCTATTTTTTATAGGTCCTTTTTATTTGTGAAAAGTTTTTTCTCTAACCACTTATTAAATAATCTGTCACATACAAGTATGGGCGGCGTGGCAAACATGGTGAGATATATACAAGAACGCGGTATTTTGACCCGACGGGAATTATCCAATAAATAAAGTTCTTCGGAGATTTTATTTAATGTGTCTCCTGCCCACAATACAGGCCAGGCTACGGCCGCGCGGTGTTTGGCTTGTGTCTTGGGGAGGGCAGCAAAATATTTTTTGGCTGAATTTAGTTTTGATCTGCCCCATTCAATCCATTTTTGTTTAATGGGTTCAAAACGGGCGCTGTTTTTTTCATCTAAAAGGTCTTCTGGCTTCAGTCCATATTTTTTTAAATCTTCCTCGGGGAAATAGCACCGGCCGATGCGCAAATCTCTAGGTAAATCGCGCAAAATATTTACGATTTGTTCTGCATCTCCAATATCTTTGCCTAATGCTAAAAAGTCTGTTTCATTAATGGCTACTTTTACATGAGAGAGAATGAGTTTGCTCCAAAAAACTCCCGGCGCTCCACCCATTAAGTGACAATAATGTTCTAAATCTTGTGTTGTTTTCAGAGCCTTTACTTGGTGGGAGTTCTCCGGCGGAAAAACTTCCAAATCCATTTTCATTCCGTCGCATACGGCATTCACCACTTCCAAGATGGTTTCTTTTTGTTTTTCGGTCAATGTATTGAAACTTGCTAAACATAAAGGGAAATTATGTAATAATTTTTCTTCATATGTATTAGAAGAAGAACCCGAAATTTCTGATACTAATTTTTCTTGATCTTGGGGATTAGGGTGGATAATCATATCCGGAAATTTTTTGATCCAATATAATCTTTTTTCACAAGAAATCAAAGAGGTATCTGCAATACTATCTGCATATCTGCATAATAAATAAGCAATGCAAAATGTATCTCGTACTTCGACAGGAAGCAACCTTGCACTGAGATACAAACTGCGAGAAGTGTTTTTTAGCAATTCATTTAGATTTGTCATAACCTTATAAAAATAATATAAAATTTTGTTGATATAAAAAACAAATTTTTATTATAAAGTATTGTGTTTTAAAAGAGAAAATTTGTTTTTTTAAACCTATTATTAAAGTAATATGAGGAAAAATAATAAAAATTTTATCGTACGCGCGCGCACGCGCGCACTATATATATTGGTTTGTAGATATCAAAAGATTTAAATAAAATGTTGCAAAATAAATTTTGTTTTGCTAAAATATATACATACTTAAACGATTGATCTTTTATTAAAACTCTTAGAAGCAAAGCGGAAAAAGTTGAGAGTAAAGTAAGCAAGTAGTTTGAAAAACATACTTTTCTCAGACGGAGAAAAAAATTGTTGACAAACAAAAATATTTTTGCTATACTATTTATATAGAGAACGAAATGGTTCGTTCTTACGATAACAAAAGACCTCTTTTTAATCTTTTTTAAAAAGAAATAAAAAAGGGGCTTGACATTTCTGTCTTTTTTTGTTATACTATAAAGGTAGTCGGAATTGCTCTTTTAATCAACATAATAAACCATTTAGTTTTACAACAGATGTTTTCAGGCAGTTGGATATCCCCTTATATTAGAAAAGGTAGACAGATAGTCCAGACCGAGCTAGAAAACCCCGTAAAACCCGATTACATTACTTTTTGTCTTTTACCTCCGCCTTTTTGGCAAGACTTACTTGAAGAATCAAGAAGTTATCAAAAAAAGACTTGACAAACTTTTAAAAATTTGCTACACTATAAGAGTAGTAAGAAAAGTCAGGCTCCTGAAAATAAAATAAAAAAAGGACTTGACAAACGCGAAAGATTTTTGTTATAATATCTTTATAGCAATGAGGCTATAGAGAAATAATAAAAAATTTCCCTTGTCTTTCGGTGGACGAAAGGACAACGAGGAAATTTCGCTCTCTGAAAATTTGACAGCAATGTGCGAATGGGCGATTTGAAACGGAAGAACCCTTCGGGGTGAAACGGTTCAAGGCTCATTAAGTATGTCACAGCTTTATAAATGTGACACCAAGTTAATTCAAAAAAGTATAGAGTCAAATGTCAACAGCTCGATGTTAGCGATTGGTAATCATTGAACTGCTTGCAGTTTAACGATTATTAATTCTAATGGAGAGTTTGATCCTGGCTCAGAGTTAACGCTGGCATCGTGCATAACACATGCAAGTCGAACGGGACTTAATTTGTAGCTTGCTATAGATTAAGTTTAGTGGCAGACGGGTGAGTAATACATAAGGAATTTACCTCTGAGTGGGGAATAACAGTCCGAAAGGATTGCTAATACCCCATAACATATCTGAATGGCATCATTTAGATATCAAAGATTTATCGCTTGGAGAGAATCTTATGGTCTATCAGCTAGTTGGTAGGGTAACGGCCTACCAAGGCGACGACGGATAGCCGGCCTGAAAGGGCGACCGGCCACAAGGGCACTGAGACACGGGCCCTACTCCTACGGGAGGCAG